>NZ_RZRO01000022.1:0-70604 GCF_003997975.1 Mesorhizobium sp. M7A.F.Ca.US.005.03.1.1 | reverse complement strand
TACCGGTCTGGAGGCTGACAGCCCGATGCCTGAGATGCCCGAGATCGAGCGTCAGCTGGACCGGCTGAAGATCGAGCGCGAACGGCTGGGCGCCGTCAATCTGCGCGCAGAGGAAGAGCAGAAGGAGCTTTCCGACCGGCTGGAGGCGATCGTGTCGGAGCGCGAGGACATCATCGAGGCGATCCGCAAGCTCAGGCAGGCGATCCAGAGCCTCAACCGCGAAGGCCGCGAGCGGCTGCTTGCCGCCTTCGATGTCGTCAACGGCCATTTCCAGCGGCTGTTCTCGCATCTGTTCGGCGGCGGCACGGCGGAATTGCAGCTGATCGAATCCGACGATCCGCTCGAGGCCGGCCTCGAAATCCTGGCCCGCCCGCCCGGCAAGAAGCCGCAGACCATGACGCTGCTGTCGGGCGGCGAGCAGGCGTTGACGGCGATGTCGCTGATCTTCGCGGTGTTCCTGACCAATCCGGCGCCGATCTGCGTGCTCGACGAAGTCGACGCCCCGCTCGACGACCACAATGTCGAGCGCTTCTGCAACCTGATGGACGAAATGGCCGCCACCACCGAGACGCGCTTCGTCATCATCACCCACAATCCCATCACCATGGCGCGCATGAACCGGCTGTTCGGCGTCACCATGGCCGAACAGGGCGTCAGCCAATTGGTGTCGGTCGACCTGCAGGCGGCCGAGGCCATGCGCGAGGCAAGCTGACCCAGGTCAGCGCTGGCTGGAATGGGCCGCACCGGAGCAATTTCAGGAAAAGGGTGCAAGCGGTTCTCGCTCGGCAAAAAATGTCAGGGCCGCGGACTGTGCCTGTGCGAATGATGTTTGGCCGGGGACCAGACGAAATAGAGCGAGCCCAGTTTCAGCACAGGCACCCTGTGATCCCGCTCGCGATCACGCAGTTCCCGGTAGGTCTTCACCTTCAGTGTGCCCCCCGGCAATCTGATTCGCAAAGCCATGATGCATAGAGCTTACGTGCTTTCTCCAGACGATGGAAGATTCATTTCAAGTTCCTCATCAGTATTCGAGCTCCTGGAGGGGCGATCAGGAATTGTACTGGGCCACCAGATGACGAAATATTTGCCAAACTGCCAGACCGGGACTTCGCCCTTGTACTCTCGCCGCCGCAACTCATAACGTTGCTTGACCTTCAATACACCGCCCGGAAGCCTGATCTTGATCGTCATCGTCCCTCAATACTGATGGCGCACTTCCTGGGTGCCGCGCCCAAAATATCTGTCCGGCCAAGTTAGAAAAATCGCTCACTCTCGGATCGGATCGTTGCAATCCGATTTCGCTGAGTCAATGGAGCCGAGGGCGAACTCCTGTGGCTATCGGCGCCGTGCAGATAAGGCTTGAGAGCGGGCTCAACCTCTGCGCCGCAAGATCCAGTTCACACAGATCACGGCCACGAGGCCACATGCGATGCCGGCGCAATCGGCAAACCAGTCGAACACATCCAGATCGCGCCGTATCAGCGCCGTGCCCTGCAGGACCTCGATCGCCGCTCCAATCATGGCCAGGAAGACGATTAGTCTTGCTTTTCGATCGGGCCAGCCGAGCCCTCCAAGGAAAGTCATGACGGCAAAGGCGCTGGCGTGGTTCAGCTTGTCGGAACGGAAACCGATATCGATCCCGTACTCTTCAAGTCGGGGTATAGGCAGCAGTGCAAGGGCAAGAACAGCGGCAAGCGTGGCGAAAAAGGCGATCCGTTCGACGGCTGGATAAAATCTCATTCTGTTCCAATCTTTGCCTAGCCGCCGGGAAAGTCGAATCCGGCTCGGTATTGGCAGTTCAGGCTGAAACTCGGATCGACGGCGTTGTTCTTCTAAAGCCGCAATTTTTGCTTGAGCTTTTTCAGCCAGGTCTGTTCCGCCTCATCCTGATTTTGATGCGCCGGGACGTAGCGCGGCCGTATCTTTTTTCCTTTGATGTAGAATGGCTTTTCGACTTCTCCAACCAGATTGACGAAAAGCCGGGATTTGTTGGTGGGTTGGCGGACTGTGACGCCGTGGACCGATTCAATCGAGTTGATGAACAATACAAGAATGTTCTTGTCGTATTGAACTGTTTCGACGCATTCCAAATGGGTGTCGTCGACATAGGCATCATTGAAGAGTGTCGCTTTGGCTTTCAGCGTGGCGTATTTGGACTGGAAACGACTAATTGTCAGGTCCCCGCCAACGGCATCATAATCTTCCGGCCTCATATAAAACAGGCCAGAAAATAGCTTGTCGCCATTGTCGATGTGGCTTGTCCGCACCGAGCCGGCATTGGTCACCGGCGTGTTCCCGCTGAGCATCGCATCCATCAGTATGTCGCGCGTTGCATAGGTGTCACTAAACCTGATGCCCGCTTTCATATTCTTGAGGCGTTCATAATTGGGGTAATAATCAGGGTAAAGCTTGTGAATATCGTCGTAGAACAGGTCGGCGACCTCGCCGAAAAATGCTTGCGATACATGGTAGGCGATAAAATCGCGCCATATTTGCGGCACGGCTTCGTTCGACCGAACGCGGTGGGCCTCATAATCCCACCTGGTGTTGTTGCGGCGTGTATCGATTTCGAGCGTTTCCGGAGCGGGAAACGTGCCGTCCAATTCCTGGTAGAGATCGAGGGGAAGGGCGTCGCGCAGGATGATGTGTGGAAACGGCTCCGATCGAACGTCGGCCTTGGTGGCTCGTTGAAGGACTGAAAGCGGCTTTGACATCGATGGTGTCCCAGATCGAGTTTGTCCGAATTTGGACAGCGAGGATCGTGTTCAACCTGTTCGGGTTACCGCCTTTCAACGCATCCCTTTCTGCGTCTCGTTCAAAGATTGGAGCGTTGAAAAGGGCTCCGCATGGGCTTTTACCATTTCGCTCATTAGAATATCCGCGCCAGTCATGAGGGGCACCAGGGTTTCCGCAAAAGTGTATGTTTTGATGCCGTAAAGCCACTTCAGGTAAAGAAGGGCAGCTGACGTGCCGGAGACGCAGCCAACGATGTTCATCCGGGATACGAAAAGCTCTATCGGATATATGTGTGGCAGGTTAGCTTCCATGATCCTGGTGTTGGCGTCGGCCGTCACATTGCCAACTGCATCCAGCAATTCGGGGAAAAAGGGCTTGCTTATTCTGGGATGTTCCTTCCAGACGACGTCGTATCCCCTCTCGACGATCTGCTCCGCAATTCGTCTATAGATCGCCGCCTCTTGCGCGTACGACATTATGCGGTTTCGCGACAATGCCTGGCCGAGCAGCAGGATCCGTGGGTTGGCTGACGCACGGCAATGTTCATCGCCGCCGGAAAGCGCATCCCTGCAGGCTTCACCTATTACGTCGCGCATCAGCGAAGCGCCGACCTGAAATCTTGGTACGTTCTCCAGTGCATCGTGAATGGGGATTTCGTGAAGCAAAGAATAAAACTTCGTCACCCGTCTCAGATGGTGTCTTTCTATCCTGTCGGCCGCTTTCCTCAATCGGAACGCCGGTGAAATTGTAGAGAGTCCTGCAATCAAGACCGCGGTGATGCGTCGTCGAAACCTTGTGCCCGGCGGCCGTGCCATGGTTGCCATCTCGAATGGAAGGTATGACGTCAAGCCATCCTCATACAAAACGATCTTGGCTTCAGGGTATGAATCCAGCAGTATTTTTTCCGACGGCCGGTTAACGAAGCAGGCCCAGATTTCAGCTACGGAACTCGCGTCGAGACCAATTGTGTCTCGGATCAGACGATGGATCCGGAAAATTTGCAGTTGCCCATATTTACGCTCGGACGTCAGAAGGTCGTACGCCCATATGATCCGTCTCCAGGTCCATACTTTAGACGCAAGTTCAGCAAGACCGGTCTTGAAATGCTCGGAAACGCCGGCCGTTTCATAAAGCAGGAGATAGTCCTCATGCTCCTGATCCGCCGGGGAGCTTCCATCCATTGTTGATTGGCGAAGTGAGGCAACCAGGCTGAGCAATTGCCAGCTGCCAAAGACGCAGCATATTCGAGCTGGCAATTTAAGATCTCCAGATCGGATGGAAATAACGCTGCATGTTCCGCGATCTCAACCGCAAAATTGCTTCATATCCGACAGGCCGTGTGGCTCGGGGCGTCCCACCCGCTTCGTAATACTGCCTATCGCGTCGGTAGGAAATATCTTTCAGATGGCGGGTCTAACGTCCAAGACAGGCTAGAGTTCCGCACAATAGGCAGGCGAATTCACTTCAACTGAGCGGCAGAGACCTGTCGAGATCCGGCAATAGCACCCGGTGCGGCAGACCGCTCATGCGGTCGTCTTGCTGCTTCGGGTCCCTCTCGGCACCAAGAGCACGAATTCTCCCGGTTCTCGGGAAGGTCGTTGCCCGGGAAAGCGGGTTTCGCTGCCCCCAGTCAAAAGTAAGCTCCAGCCATGAACCGGAGCTAGATGATGACAGAGGCAGAAACCAGAATGTTTCACACACTTGATGTGCCAGCCGGTCCGGTGTGGCGGCCTGCAATCCCGGCCGACCTGACAAGGCAGGGCATGTGTGGGCGCATCTGCGCATCATGCCCGATACAAAGCCCGCACTGCCCCTCGAACGCCCTTGAGGCCGACGCTTCGGCGCAACGTCCCCGGTGAGCAGGCCAGAGCAATTCTAGGAAAAGTGTGAAGCGGTTTTCCGGCCAAAATTGCCTCAAAACAAAGAGTTAGAGCAGCTCGCCGTTTCCGTGAAACGGTGAACTGCTCTAAGGGCGGCGCCAGAAAATGCGCCGCCCTGTCGGAGGGGTCGTCCGCGATCAGGCGGCGAGCCAGGCCCGTGTGAAATCCTGCTCATAGGCCTGGTGCATTTGGTAGCCCATCAAGGAAGGTTTCATATGGCAGAACAGCTTTCGCCAGTAAGGCTGAACGATGATGCCGGAATCCTGCAGCATGACCTGGAGTTCCTTCATTACCACACGGCGCTGCTCCGGATCGGCGATGGAATTGGCCTTGTGGACCTTGGCATCGAAGTCTGGATCGGCGAACCCCGTCTCGTTCCATGCCGAACCGGTCTGATAGGCAAGCGCATAGGTCTGGATGCCGAGCGGTCGGGCGTTCCAATTGGTCGTCGCGAAGGGATACTTCGTCCAGTCGTTCCAGAACGCCGATTCCGGGATGACGGTGCGTTTCACCTTGAAGCCGGCGTCGCGCATCTGCTGGGCGACGGCATCGGAGCTTTCCTTGCGGTAGTCGGCTTCGACCGAGATCAGATCGAACTCGAAATCGAGCTGGCCGGCTTCCTTGAGCAATGCCCTGGCCCGGGCCGGATCACGTTTGATCGGCGGCAGGTCGGCGTGTTCGGGATGCATCGGTCCGACATGATCGTTCTGCGCGACGATGCCCATGCCGTCGGCGCCCAGTTGCAGCACCGCTTCGTTATCGACCGCAAGCTGTATGGCGTTGCGCACGCGCTTGTCGTCATAGGGTTTGGCGTTGACGTTGCAGCGCGAGACCAGGGTGGCGGCGGTGACGATCTCGCTTTTCTTCAGGCCCAGCCTGTCGAGCATGGCGACGTCATAGGACTGCGTCTGGCCGTTCAGGTCGATCTCACCGGATTCGAAAGCGGAGACGGTGGCGGCCGAGTCGGTGCCGTAGTCGGTCCAGTCGATGCCGTCGAGGAACACCTCACCGCCCCACCACGACCCGTCCGGCCGCTTGCGCACCGAGGCAGCAACGCCGACATCGAGTTTTTTAAGCTCGAATGGACCCGTGGAAACGGGGTTGGCCGACAGTGGCGCTGCCTTCGGATTGAACGTGCGGTGGACGATCAATGCCGGGTAGTCGGTCATCGCAGGGATAATGGTGATGTCGGGCTGCGACAGTTTCAGGACCACGGTGTGGTCGTCGCGAACCTCGATGGCACCAGTGCGCGCCACCTTGGTGTCGGGATCGATCAGGGCGGTCATGCGCCCCGCCATCGAGTTGCCGGCGGCATCCTTCTCACACCAGCGCGTGATGTTGAATGCGACATCCGTGGCGGTGAAATCGTCGCCGTTCGACCACTTCACCCCTGGGCGCACCTTGAGCACATATTCCGTGGCGTCCGCATTGATCTCCCAGCTCTGCAGCAGCACCGGCTCGAAGGTGAAATCCGGCTTCCAGCGCACCAGCGGTTCGAGAAACTGCATGGCGATGTTGCCCATCTGCGAAACCTTGAACTTGCGCGGGTCTTCCAGCTCCAT
The DNA here is from genome assembly GCF_003997975.1 of Mesorhizobium sp. M7A.F.Ca.US.005.03.1.1. Lineage (NCBI taxonomy): Bacteria > Pseudomonadati > Pseudomonadota > Alphaproteobacteria > Hyphomicrobiales > Phyllobacteriaceae > Mesorhizobium > Mesorhizobium sp. M7A.F.Ca.US.005.03.1.1. Next base: position 64,426 of record NZ_RZRO01000022.1, on the reverse strand, counting down.
CACCTGCATGGCAACACGCAGCACGCCGCCCTTTCTGGGTTGGGCGGCTTCCTCGGCCCGCGCCGGAACCGGTTGACCGATGAGCCCATAGGCAATCGCCGTGCTGGCACCGAAGGCGCTGGCCAACGCCAGGAACTCGCGGCGGCCAAGCGCGCCGCTCTTCGCGCCTTTCGCAAATGTGCCGATCGCCGGATGAAGAGGTCTGGATGTCATATCGGTTCTCCCATTGTTGATTTTACGCCCAAATTCGGTGGAATGCCCTTGCCGCGTCGTTGCTGGGCGCTGTTTTCTACAAGACGCAGCCGATGGCGGCGGGGCCGCGACGGCGAGGGGAAGGCAAGATGAATCTTCTGACGGCGATGCGGGTGTTCGATCGGGTCTGCCTGCTGGGCAGCCTGTCGGCGGCGGCGCGCGATCTCAACATGTCGACGACGGCCGTCAGCCGCACCATCAAGGAACTGGAAGACGACCTCGGCGTCCGGCTCATCAATCGCACCACAAGGCGCCTCAGCCTCACAGAGGCGGGCCGCGACTATGCTCCGCGTGCCCGCATCCTGCTCGACGACATTTCCGAACTGCAGGATTCGACGCGCGGCCTGCACAAGGAGACGCGCGGCCTGATCCGGGTTTCCTGCTCCAATGTTCTGGGCCACACGCGCATAACCAAGCTGGTGCCGAAATTCCTCGAAGAGAACCCGCTCACCACGATCGAGTTCGACCTCACCGCGCGTTATGTCGTCGGCATTGTCGAGGAAGGCTACGATGTCGCCATCCGCTTCGGCGGTCAGGCCGATTCCGCCTTGATTGCCCGCCGGCTTGGGGAAGTTCGCAACTATGTCTGCGCCACGCCCGATTATTGGGACACAAACGGCCGCCCGGTCCACCCGGATGAGCTGGCAAGCCATTCCTGCGTGCTGAGCAATTTCGCCAAGCGGCTTGGCACATGGCCTTTCATCGGACCAGACGGCCCTTTCGATGCGGCTGTCGGCGGGCGCATCTCGACCAACAGCGTCGAGGCCGCCTACCAGATGACCACCGCCGGTTTCGGCATCGGCAATCTGCCCAGCCTGCTGGTCGATGCTGCGATCAGCGACGGCCGGCTGGAAGTGCAGCTGGATGAGTTTCGCCCCGGCTCCAGCCCGATCTACGCACTCTATCCGCACCGCACCTATATTGCGGCCAAGGTGCGCGCGTTCGTCGATTTCCTGATCCGCGAACTGTCGGCCGACTTCACCGCATGAAATGCTGCCGGATTGCCGGCCAACGCCGTCAGGGGCCTGGCGCGAACGCCAGGCCCCTGCTGCCCCCGTCGCCCGACGCGGCAGCGTCATTTCCACCAGGCGGTGGTGTCGTACATCGGTCCCGGCTCCTCGAAGAGCTTTTCGTATTTGCACAATGCCGGCGTCTTGCCGAGCGGCACCGAAACACCGTCCCTGAACGCCCATTCGCCACGTTGCGTCGTATCCGCCCGCACATAGCTGGACAGTGCAAAGGCGCGGTCGTGCTGTGACCTGTTGGGCGAGGAGCCGTGCACGGTGAGCAGCCCCCATAAAGCAAGATCGCCCGGCTCCAGCACCAGCGGAACGATGGTCGCCGGGTCGATGCCGACCTTGCGCAACTCTTCTTCGGCGGTCAGACCCTTCATCAGCTCGCCGGTTCCCTCGTCCGACAGGCCGAGATAGCCGAGCTTGTGGCTGCCGGGCACGACCTGAAGGCAGCCATTGTCCAGCGTCGCCCGATCGACCGCGAGGCCTGTTGTCACGGTGGCGTCGGCGACATTGTCGAAGGCGGCCTGGTTACGAAAGCGCAGATCCTGGTGGAAGCGATAACCCGTGACATTGGCGCCGGGCGGCTTCCAGTGCAGCTGTTGGGCGATCTGTTTTATGTCGCGACCGATCAGACCCTCGAGCAGCTTCAGATAGTCGGGATTGCGGCGGAACTGCTCGAAATAGGAATTCATCCAGGAAAACCAGTAAGCCTGCAGCACATAGCGTTGGCCAAAGTCCGATTCAGGCAGGATCTGGAAATTCAGGTTGCCGTGCCGGAAGGTGGCGTGATGCTTGAGGCCTTCGGCATAGACCGCATCGGTTTCCTTCTTCAGCCGGATCATCTCGTCGCCGTCGACGAATTGTCGAACGACCGCATATCCTTCCTCGCGGTACTGCTCCACCGCTTCGCGTGCCTGCCTGTCCGTCAGCATATCCGTGACAACCCCCGTCTGTGATCTGTGTCGATCGTAACAAACGGGTTGCCGGCGATAAGCCGTGGATTTTGGCATCGACTTTCCCGATTATCGGGAAATTGAGCGGGGCCTCAAAGGTGCATTGGCCGCAACCGGCTGATCAGATACGTGCTGCGCCGTTAGGCCCTAAAAATAGGTTCGCGGCGCGACAAGGTTCTTCTGCTGGCGAACATAAAAACAATAGAAGCCGAACGCCGCGGCAAACCACATGAAGGCCTCACCCATGGCCAGCCGGTTGTTGGAATTGGTAAGGATGCTGAGGGCGAAGAAAACCAGTGTGGAGATGTAGCAGGACCATGCGGCCGGAGCGACAAGCTTGGCTCGCATGGCCAGCAGAACCTGCCTGGCCGACCAGGTGTAGAGAAAGGCAAAGAACGCCAGTCCGACCAGACCATAGCGCACGGCAATTTCCAGATAACCATTGTGGAAGACGTTTAAGATCATGGGATGATAGGTTCTGTTCTCCCACTCGGTCAGCCAGCTGGAACTGGCTCCGAAGATCGGGTGGCGTTTCCAGATATCGATCGCATCCGCCCACAGCATCAGCCTTTCCTTGGCTGCAAGCGGAACCGCATCGCTCGCGATGGCGCGGTCGAATGCGGGAAGGACGCCATGCCTGAACACATCCGGAACCAGGGTTTTGACGAAGGTCATGGTGTCGCCGGCGGTGGACGAGAAGATGTTGTGTGTTGCGACAATGCCGGCCGCCACGATCGCCAGCACGCCACCCGAAACCAACAGTTCGCGGCGATGGCCTCTCGCCAGGGTCATGACCGTCAACAGGAGCAGCGCAAGCGCAAGCGCAAGCCACACGCCCTTTGACCGCATCTCGATGATATTGACGACGGCAAGCAGCAGGACGGCTGTCGACAGCGCCCAATAAAGGTTCTTGGTTGCTTTCCCGAGGTCCGTTCTCTGGGCCGTGTAAGCCATGAATTGCAGCGTGCAGAGGAAGATGAAACCGGCCGCCACCGACGCGTGGATGGGATTGTTGAAAAGCCACGGGGCCGGTTGGATATCCTGAAACATGTTCGAACAGGCGGTGTCCGCCGCCAGGAAGACAAGACTGAGGATCATGAACCAGAGGACCAGCCGTGCGGGCTGCCTGACAAACAGCAGAAAGGCGAATCCGGTCGTCGCATAGAACAGCGGAAACATGTAAATGCCTTCGGCGCCACCCAACTGGTGGGTGCCGAAATAGACGATCGCCAGTCGTATGAAGACATAGAGCGACCAGCCCAGACACAGGAAGCCGACCCAACCGATCAGTGGTTTGCTGTAGGTCCACAGATCCACCCTGAACCAGCGGATGACCGCGACCAGGGCCAGCGCCAGGCCCGCATAGCGGTAGGTGTCTGCCTCACGCCACACCGCGGAAACCATGGCCAGAATGGCGAGTGCCGCAAGCAACAGAAGCAAGGTGTGGCGCGGCGCGTTGTCCTTGGCATAGTCCAGGGTATCTCGCGGCAAAGGGGGCCGCAGCAGGACGTGATGCAGGCGGCGCAGCTCGTCACCGGCCCGCAACACCCCGGCACGTAGCCGGCTCGGCCCCCCCAACCTTGCGGATTTGTAGCTTCCCGAGGGACCGGCTATGCCGGAGATCTCGCTGCTGGCGGCGAAGCCAAGCACGTTTTGGCGGGCGGAATAGACCTTCAGGCCGGTATCCCAAAAGCGTTCGAGCGCGACGTCCCATGGCATTTTCATGACGGCGAGCGCCGACAACAGACCCTGCGCGCCCTCCCGCGTCACCAGATAGGCGGCGGCCGAGCCTTGCGGGCCATGCAGCGCACGACCGATCTCGTCGCCTTCCGCCGTCTCGACGGCGCGCATGAAGAAGCTGATGCGATGGTTGATCAGTTTGATGACGTCGAAATCCGGCACCGCCGCGATGATGGCCTCGATGCGCCGCATGGTGTTTTCGCTGAAGAGGACGTCGTCCTCGACGATCAGCCCATGGGCGCTGCCACCGGCCACGAACGTTTCCAGCGCCTGGATATGGCTGCGGTAACAGGCATATTCGCCGGAAAGGATGTCGCGCCCGCTCAGCTTGCGTGCGGCTGGCAGATCGATCTCCGTCCAGGCCTCTTTGGCAAGCGCACGGCCGTCGACGGCGGCAATGCGCTGCAAGGTCAGGCCTGCCGCTTCGGCGCTTGCGAGCAATTCGCTCCAGCGCTGGGTCTCGCGATCGAGGTTGATGGCGAAGATAGGAAGGTTCATTGAAGTTCCATGTTGAGCCGCCACCCACCCGGCCGACCTATGTATGGAAAGAAGGAGATGTTCAAGGCGACACTGTCCAGATCATGTGCAAGACCTGAATTTGCCGCGATGGCTTTGGCTCATCTGAATTTATGACACAATCGAACTGTTAGCCGATCGGCTTCATGGAAGATCGCAAAGGTACTCTCGGTCCTAAGTGTCCGGAACGGACCTGAGCGGGATGGCTGGGGCGCCAGGATTCGAACCTGGGAATGTCGGTACCAAAAACCGATGCCTTACCACTTGGCGACGCCCCAATTGCCGTCAGAGTCGCTTGTGCGGCGCGTTATTAGCAGAGCAGCCAAAAAGCACAATGCCCCATGAATGGTGGTGAGAACGCCTGTTTGGGCAGCAAAAGCAACGCCGCCAGACGGCACGAGCTGGCTATTCGGACCACACCGCCATCTCGTTGCCGGCCGGATCGGCAAAGTGGAAACGGCGGCCGCCAGGGAACGCGAAGATCGGTTTGACGACCGTGCCGCCGGCGTTTTCGACAGCCTCGAGGGTCGCCTCCAGATCCCTGCTGTAGAGCACCGGCAGCGGCTTTGATGGCGCTTCGGCGGCGTCGGCCTGAAAACCCCCGTCCAGGCCTTCGGCAAAGGCCGAATAGGTCGGCCCATAGTCAGTGAACGACCAGGCAAAGGCGGAACTGTAGAAGGCCTTCAGCCGGTCCAGCGTCCCGCCCGTAGCCGGCATTTCCAGATAGTCGAGTTTTCCGGACAGTTTCATAGCCATCTCTTTGTTCACTGTATGTTCTACTCCAGAATCCCCGGCATAGCAAGTCTTTTTGCCGCATCCTGAGGCACGGCTTTGCTTAATCGATTGTAGTGGCCGGGCGGCTTTGCCGACGCCTTGCCTTTCGCACTGCAGCATCATATCGCTCCAAGGGCGGACCGGCGGAACTTTCCGTTTCGCCAATCTTTCCAATCTCCTGCAACCGGAGAGCGATGCATGACCAAATGGGTTTTCACCTTTGGCGATGGTGCGGCGGAGGGCCGTGCCAGCGACAAGAATCTCCTGGGCGGCAAAGGCGCCAACCTGGCCGAGATGTGCAGCCTGGGGCTGCCGGTGCCGCCGGGCTTCACCATCACCACGGAGGTCTGCAACGCCTACTACGCCAACGGCCGTATTTATCCGGCCGGGTTGGAAGACGATGTCGCGGTCGCGCTCGATCACATCGGCCGGCTGACCGGTCGTCGGTTCGGCGACCCGTCGAAACTGCTGCTGGTGTCGGTGCGTTCCGGCGCTCGCGCCTCGATGCCCGGCATGATGGACACCGTCCTCAATCTCGGCCTGAACGACGAGACGGTCGAGGCGCTGGCCGCCGATTCCGGCGATGCGCGCTTTGCCTATGACAGCTACCGCCGCTTCATCCAGATGTATTCCGATGTCGTCATGGGTCTCGACCACGAAGTGTTCGAGGAAATCCTGGAGGACCAGAAGGGCGGTCTCGGGCACGAGCTCGACACCGAACTGACGGCGCTCGAATGGCAGGGCGTCATCGCGCTCTACAAGGCCAAAGTCGAGGAAGAGCTTGGCAGGCCGTTTCCGCAGGATCCGCATGAGCAGCTCTGGGGCGCGATATCAGCCGTGTTCTCGAGCTGGATGAACAACCGCGCCATCACCTATCGCCGCCTGCACGATATTCCCGAAAGCTGGGGCACGGCGGTCAACGTCCAGGCCATGGTGTTCGGCAATATGGGCGAAACCTCGGCCACCGGCGTTGCCTTCACGCGCAACCCGTCGACCGGCGAAAAGATGCTCTATGGCGAGTTCCTGGTGAACGCGCAGGGCGAGGACGTCGTTGCCGGCATCCGCACGCCGCAGAACATCACCGAAGCGGCGCGTATCGCAGCAGGCTCGGACAAGCCGTCGCTGCAGAAGCTGATGCCTGACGCGTTCCAGTCCTTCGTCACCATCTCCGATAGTCTGGAGAAGCACTACCGCGACATGCAGGATCTCGAATTCACCATCGAGCGCGGCAAATTGTGGATGCTGCAGACCCGCTCCGGCAAGCGCACCGCCAAGGCGGCGCTGAAAATTGCCGTCGAGATGGCGCAGGACAGGCTGATCACGAAAGAGGAAGCCGTTGCCCGTATCGACCCGGCCTCGCTCGACCAGTTGCTGCATCCCACCATCGACCCCAAGGCCGCGCGCGACGTCATCGGCATCGGACTGCCGGCCTCGCCCGGTGCCGCTACCGGCGAGATCGTCTTTTCCTCAGCTGACGCCGAGGACTTGAAGACACAAGGGCGCAAGGCGATCCTGGTGCGCATCGAAACCAGTCCCGAAGACATCCACGGCATGCATGCGGCGGAAGGCATCCTGACCACGCGCGGCGGCATGACCAGCCACGCCGCGGTGGTGGCGCGCGGCATGGGCAAGCCTTGCGTCTCGGGTGCCGGCTCGCTGCGCGTCGACTACAGGGCCGGCACGCTGCTCTCGATGGGGCAGACCTTCCGCAAAGGCGACATCATCACCATCGATGGCGGCAACGGCCAGGTGCTGAAGGGCGCGGTTGCCATGCTGCAGCCTGAACTGTCAGGCGATTTTGCCGCCATCATGGAATGGGCGGACGCGGTGCGGCGCATGAAGGTGCGCACCAATGCCGAAACACCGCTCGATGCGCGCATGGCGCGCTCCTTCGGCGCCGAAGGCATCGGGCTTTGCCGCACGGAGCACATGTTCTTCGACGGCGACCGCATCGTCGCCATGCGCGAGATGATCCTGGCCGACACCGAAAAGGACCGGCGCGCCGCACTCGCCAAGCTTCTGCCCATGCAGCGCTCGGATTTCCTCGAACTGTTCGAGATCATGGCCGGCCTGCCGGTGACGATCCGACTGCTCGATCCGCCGCTGCACGAATTCCTGCCCAAGACCGAGGCTGAAATCGCCGAGGTCGCCGCCGCCATGAACGTGTCGCCCGACAAGCTCAGGCAGCGCACCGAGGCGCTGCACGAGTTCAACCCGATGCTCGGCCATCGTGGCTGCCGCCTGGCCGTCTCCTACCCCGAGATCGCCGAGATGCAGGCACGGGCCATTTTCGAGGCGGCCGTGGAGGCCGGCAGGAAGGCCGGCGCCCTGGTGGTCCCCGAGATCATGGTGCCGCTCGTCGGCCTGGTGAAGGAGCTCGATTACGTCAAGGCGCGCATCGATGCGGTTGCCAAGAGCGTCATGGAGGAAACCGGCGTCAAGATCGACTATCTCACTGGCACGATGATCGAGCTTCCCCGCGCCGCCATCCGCGCGCATGTCATTGCAGAATCAGCCGAATTCTTCTCCTTCGGCACCAACGACCTGACCCAGACGACCTTCGGCATTTCGCGCGACGATGCGGCCTCGTTCCTGGAAACCTACCGCCAGAAGGGCATTATCGATCAGGACCCGTTCGTCTCGCTCGACATCGAGGGCGTCGGCGAACTGGTGCGCATGGCCGCGCAAAAGGGCAAGGCGACGCGGCCCGACATCAAGCTCGGCATTTGCGGCGAACATGGCGGCGATCCGGCCTCGATCCGCTTTTGCGAAGAGGTCGGCCTCGACTACGTGTCCTGTTCGCCCTATCGCGTGCCGATCGCCAGGCTGGCGGCAGCGCAGGCAGCGGTGCTGGTTGCGAAAACAGGCCGCGGATAGGATCCATCCAGCTTACCGTTTTGTAAGACAATTCACGCGAACGTGCTGGCGGCGTCGCGTAATCTCGACATTGTTCCTGCCCAATTTGCGGCCATCCGCAAATTGCTCCCGGAAACAGATGCTGCAGATCTCTCCCGCGCCGCTCCGCTCGATCCTGGTCATTCAAACCAAGTTCATAGGAGATCTCGTCCTCGCCTCGGCGCTCGCCAAGAACCTGCGGCTCGAATTCCCCGGCGCCAGCATCGTCTTTCTGTGCGAGGCCCGCTTCGAGAGCTTCGTGATCGCCCATGGTATCGCTTCCGAGGTGGTCGCATTCAGGCGCGACCGCATGCGCGGCACGCCCTTGGAGCGCGGGAAGGAGCTCTACGCCATGGTGCGGGCGTTGCGCCGCTTCCGCTTCGACCTGACCATCGACCTGACCGATTCGAAGACGTCGCGCATCCTCACCGGGCTCGTCAACGCAAAGACCCGTGTCGGATACAATCCCTCCGAAAGACCCTTGCGTATGCTGGAGCGGCAGCCCGCCAACGTCCTTGCCAAGCCCTACGGCTTTGATGGCCAGCATTTCCTGTACCGCTACCTCTCGCCGCTCGAAGCGCTCGGCATTGAACTTCGCACGGTGATTCCGAACCTTCAGCCGCTGCCGTTGGAGACGGCGAAAGCATTGGCGCTGCTGGATAAGCACCATCTGCGGCCAAATGCCTTCATCGCCGTGCATGCGGGTGCAAGCTTCGAGGGGCGACGTTGGCAGCCGGAGCGGTTTGCAGCAGCGATCGTCGAGATTGCCGGCGAGACCGGCCTGGACGTCGTGCTGGTGGGCGGCCCGGACGAGCGCGAGATCGCCGAACGCATCGTCGCCAGGACCGCGCCGCCGGTCGTCAATCTCGTCGGTGACCTGTCGCTTGAAAGCCTGCTGGCGGTGCTGAAACAGGCCCGGCTGTTTCTCGGCAATGAGAGCGGCCCGATGCACATGGCGGCAGCCACTGGGACCCCGGTTGTCGGGCTGTTCGGTCTGACGGAGCCGTCGCGCTGGGGTCCCGTCGGCGTGCCCAGCATCTCGCTCCAGCCGCCGATGCCTTGCGCCTGCATGGCAGAGGACCTTTGCCGCGCGCCGGATCCCAGCAAGGCATGCTGCGTCTGGGGCCTGGAGGTCAAGCCGGTGGTCGAGGCGGTGCGCGAGGTTCTTTCGCGCACCGAAATGCAGCTGGAACGCGTCATCTGAGATCATGCATCGCATGCACGACTCTCGACGCGGTAGAAGACACGTTCGCCGCAGGAACGGTCACATTGTCGCGTGGAGCGCTTTTCTGCTATGCATCATCCTGATTTCCGCCTTCATGCGGGTCTTTGGGATGCCTGCTTGAAATGACGGGTCAGGAAATCGGTTTGATGCGCCTGCTGCAAAAAAATCTCTGCATGATCGCCATGTCGTTGGCGATGGCATCCGCCGGCCATGCCGCGCCGCTCGTCGAGCCGACGCTGCACATCAGGCCGCAGGCGAGCGGCGCCGGCCGTGTGGCACTCACGCTCGATGCCTGCGGCGGACAGACCGACAGCCGGATCCTTTCGGCGCTGGTGGACAACAAGATCCCCGCCACCATTTTCGTGACCGGCATCTGGCTGAAGCGAAACGCCGCCGCCGTCGAGATCATGCGGGCGCATCCCGATCTGTTCGAACTGGAAAATCACGGCGGCCACCACATCCCGGCGGTCGACACGCCGCGGAAAATCTACGGCATCCGCAGCGCCGGCAGCCCGGATGCGGTGCTGGCCGAGGTCGAATCGGGGGCCGCCGCTCTTGCCGGGACCGGCGAGCCGGCGCCGAAATGGTTTCGTGGCGCAACCGCCGAATACAGCCCGTCGGCAATCGCCATGATCCGCAAGCTTGGCTTCAAGGTCGCGGGATTCTCGATAAACGGCGACGGCGGCTCCTTGCTCGGCGCCAAGGAAACCGCGCGGCGCATCGCGGCGGCCAAGGACGGCGACGTCATTATCTCGCATATCAACCAGCCGACCCATGCGGCCGGCGAAGGCGTGGTGCAGGGGCTGCTGGCGCTCAAGGCCAAGGGCTTGACCTTTGTGCGGCTCGACGATGCCGAGGGCATGGGCAATAACGGCACCACGGAGTGAGTGGCCAGCCGAGCGTATCCCGATGCCTTCGGCGTTGGCTCAGTCCGGTTTGGCTTCGATCGTGACCTTGCTGGCGTAGAATGCGCCGTGGTTGCCGATTTCAGCCATCTCGTCGAAAGGCCGTTCATAGGCCCACATGGCGTTCTGGCCGGTCTCGCCGGCAGGCAGCACGCTCCAATAGCTTGCATCGCCCTTGTAGGGGCAATGGGTCGAGTGGTCGGTGCGGCCAAGCTTGCCGAAATCGATGTCGGCGAACGGAATGTAGAAGGCCGCCGGATAGGGAGCTTCGGTCAGCACCTTGGCCTTCGCTGTTGAAGCGATGACCACGTCTCCGGCGCGCACGGTAACGGTGCCGGCATAGGGCTCGATGGTGATGATTTTGTCCGGGTTGCGTTGGAAACCGGGTGCGGGGTTGGCGATCTGATCCATGCGGCGGCTCTCCTTGCGTCGACTTTGAGATGTGTCGCGCAAACGCATTGTTCAAGGCCTGCCGTCGCCATGCAACACGCAAACACCTGCCCAGGCCGGCACTGCCGGATCGCGCCTCCGAATATCCTCGATACTTGTCGTCAGCTGTCAGGCAGCGGCCTTGAACACGTCCATGAGACCGGCATAGGCGGCAGCAATACCGGCGACCGGGTTGCTGCTTCTCGATACGGTCTCGACCTTCAGGGAACCACCGCCGGTCGGCAAGGTGAGCAGCAGGAACTGGCGGTTTCCGCCATCGCCGACTGACGCGGCTGCGACGTGCTGGTCCTCGCCCTGGTTCTGGACGCACATCTTGAACAGCAACGTGCCGCCGACCGCTTCCAGCGCGCCGCCGACAACTTCAACAAATTCATCTTCGGAAACAGTCTTTGTGTCCGGCACCAGATCGGCCAGACTTTCGGCAAGCGTACTCTCGAGAGCCTTGTCGTCGAGCTGCGCGTCCATGCGAACCTCTTTCAGTCGCCAATCGCACCCCTTTGCCCGTTAACGAAGCTTAACGCCGACGATGGCCGGATTGTGGCGGTTGTTCCCAATGCAGTGCTCGGCCGTATTGGCGGCTGGACAATCCGTCGGTTCGCTCCACAATGGGACAAAAAGCACAACGCAAAAGCGTGAGGGAGGACCGAATGCTGGGACTGATGCAGGAATGGCCGCTGCTTTGCCATAAGCTCATCGACAATGCCGAGCGGCAGCATGGCGTGCGCGAGATCGTGTCACGCTCGATCGAAGGGCCGATCGTGCGCACCACCTACGCCGACATCCATCGTCGCGCCCTGAAGGTCGCCCAGCGGCTGGAACGCGACGGCTATGGGTTGGGCGACCGCATCGCGACGCTGGCCTGGAACACCGCCCGCCACATCGAGGCCTGGTACGGCATCATGGGCATCGGCGCCATCTACCACACGCTCAATCCGCGGCTGTTTCCCGAGCAGATCGTCTGGATCATGAACCATGCCGAGGACAAGGCAGTCTTCGTCGACCTAACTTTCGTGCCGCTGCTCGAGAAGATCGCCGGCGCCGTCAAGTCGCTGAAACAGGTGATCGTGCTGACCGACAAGGCACACATGCCGCAGACGACGTTGCCCAATGTGGTCGCCTATGAAGACTGGCTTGAGGAGGCGGATGGCGACTTCGCCTGGAAGACCTTCGACGAAAGCACCGCCGCAGGCATGTGTTACACCTCCGGGACCACGGGCGATCCCAAGGGCGTCGTCTACAGCCACCGTTCGAACGTGCTGCACGCCATGATCGCCGCCATGCCCGACGCCATGGGGTTGTCGTCGCGCGACACGATCCTGCCTGTCGTGCCGATGTTTCACGCCAATGCCTGGGGCCTTGGCCAGAGCGGGCCGATGATCGGCGCCAAGCTGGTCATGCCCGGTTGCAAGATGGACGGCGCCTCGATCTATGAACTGCTCGACACCGAGAAGGTGACCTTCAGTGCGGCCGTGCCGACCGTCTGGATGATGCTGCTGCAGCACCTGGAGGAGACCGGCAAGAAGCTTCCCTATCTCAATAAGGTCGTCATCGGCGGCTCGTCCTGCCCGCGCGCGATCATGACGAAGTTTCAGCAGAACTACGATGTCCAGGTCATCCATGCCTGGGGCATGACCGAAATGTCGCCGCTCGGCACGCTGTGCACCCTGAAGCCGGACTATGCTGGTCTTGAGGGCGAAGCCCGGCTCGATGTCCAGCAGAAACAGGGCTATCCGCCGTTCGGCGTCGAAATGAAGGTGACCGACGACGACAACAATGCGCAACCCTGGGACGGCAAGACATTTGGCCGCCTGAAAGTGCGTGGGCCGGCCGTTGCCCGTGCCTATTATGGCGGCGCCGGCGTGGAGCAGTTCGACGGGGATGGCTGGTTCGATACCGGCGACGTCGCCCACATCGACGCGGGCGGCTATATGCAGATCACCGATCGCGCCAAGGACGTCATCAAGTCCGGCGGCGAATGGATTTCGACCATCGACCTCGAGAACCTGGCTGTCGGCCATCCCGATGTCGCCGAGGCGGCAGCCATCGGCGTCCACCATTCGAAATGGGGCGAACGGCCGCTGCTGGTCGTCGTCCGCAAACCGGGCAAGGAACCGAGCAAGGCCGATATTCTCGACTTCATGGACGGCAAGGTGGCCAAATGGTGGATGCCGGACGATGTCGCCTTCGTCGGTGAAATTCCGCACACCGCCACCGGCAAGATCCAGAAGATCACCTTGCGCCAGCAGTTCAAGGATTATCGCCTGCCGACGGATTGACGCGATGTCGCATGTTTCGGCTTCATGGCATCGCAAAAAGGTTCTAAGTCTCCGTTCGGGTTGGGGTGGTACGGCAATCGATGGCAAGTATTCCTGAACGGCAAACGTCGAGGGCAGCCGGATGGTCGCGGCGCACGGCCGCTTTTTCGTTGGTGCTGCTGCTGACGGTCTTTGTCGGCCATCGCTTCGATCTCGTCGAAACACCTGTCTTTCTGTGGGTGCTCGGCATTGTCGCGCTGCTGGCGGCGATGGCGCTGTTGTTTGCCGGATTTGCCTTTTCGCGGCTCTGGAATTTCGGCGACCGCGGCGGTCGCGACCTGACGGTCGGCGCGCTGCTGGCGCTGCTGGTGCTCGCACCCTACGGCGTCGCCGCCTACTGGGCGACGATCTATCCGCCGCTCAGGGATATCTCGACGGATTTCGACGAACCGCCGGCGCTCGACGTGAGCGACCGCACGAAGGATATGAACGTGCTTGCGCCGTCGACGCCTGGGGAACAGCGGCTGCAGACCGATAGCTATCCGCTGGTCAGCGCACGCAGCTACGACCTGCCGTTCGAGACTGTCGTCAATGCCGTCGAAACTGTACTCGACCGGCGCGACTGGGATCTATCGGAACCCTATCCTGATCTCGCCGGGCAAAGCGAGGTGACCATCACCGCCGTCGCCAAGGGCTTCGTGATCGGCCTTCCCGCCGATGTGGCGATCCGCGTGACGGACGATGGCGATACGGTCATCGTCGACATGCGGTCGGCGTCCCGCTACGGTCGCTACGACCTTGGCGACAATGCCGCGCGCATTGTCGATTTCCTTGCCGAGCTCGACCAGGAAGTCGCCGGTCAGGTTGGCGCCGCGCCGGCCGAGTGAGGCACGGGCACTTGGCAGTGGGCTGCATTGCCTATCCGGCCGGCGTGAAAATGCCGTCGATGGCCGGTGCGGCATCGGTCACAACCAGACCGCGCGCCGTCAGATCCTCGAGATGGGCAAGCACCGACAATCCGGCGGCGCCATGCAGCCGCGGATCGGTATCCCTGTAGATCGCCTTGACCATGTCCACGATCGTCCGGTCGCCGGCCCGGACCCGCTCCAGGATGGCGCGCTCGCGCATCTTGCGGTGCGTCTTCAGCCCGCGCATGAAAGCGCGCGGTGCCGTCACCGGCCCGCCATGTCCGGGCAGCAGCAAGCGGTCTTCGCGGTCGATCAGCCGGTCCAGCGAGGCCATGTAATCGGCCATCGCTCCATCCGGCGGGGCGACGATGGAGGTTGCCCAGGCCATGACATGATCGGCCGAAAACAGGATGCCGGTTCCTTCCAGCGCGAATGCCGCATGATTGGCGGTGTGGCCCGGGGTCAGAACCGTCCTGATCGACCAGCCGTCGCCATCGACCGCCTCGCCGTCGGAAAGGGCGATGTCGGGAACGAAAGCCATGTCTGCACTGGCGTCGAGCGCATTGGTCTCGCCGATATGCAGGGCTCTTGCCGGCCGGTGCGGCCCCTCGGCCAGCACGATGGCGCCGGTGCGCTCTTTCAGCCGGGCCGCCAGCGGGGAGTGGTCGCGATGCGTATGGCTGACGAAGATATGGCTGACCGGCCGGCCTGCGATCACCTCGAGCAGGGTCCGCAGATGCGCCTCGTCATCCGGCCCCGGATCGATCACCGCCAGCGTATCGCGGCCAACAATGTAGCTGTTGGTGCCGTGAAAGGTGAAGGGGCTTGGATTGCGGGCCGTGATGCGCTGGACATCGGGGGCGACGCTCACCCCCTGGCCATAGAGGGGGTCGAAGCCGGTATCGAACTTCAGTGCCATGCATCGGTGCCTTGTTTCGGGAAACGGCAAAACCGATTGCCGCATAACACGCAAGCCAATATAGGAGGATATGAGGCCGCGAACATCTGGTAGCGGCAGTCGGATTGGGGAAATACCATGGCAATTGCAACTACGATGCGTCCGCTTGTTTCTCTGGCTCTGCCGCAAAGCGGCGCGGCGCGGCTGGCAACGCAGCTTTTCCTGGCCATCGCCGGAACGCTTGTGCTGACACTGTCGGCCAAGACCAAGGTGATGCTCGGGCCGGTCGACATTTCGATGCAGACGCTGGCCGTGCTGCTGATTGCCGCCGCCTTCGGCATGCGTCTCGGCGTCGCCACCCTGCTGCTCTACATGGCCGAGGGCGCCATGGGCTTCCCCGTCTTCCAGAGCACGCCTGAAAAGGGTCTCGGCATTGCCTACATGCTCGGCTCGACCGGCGGCTATCTCGCCGGCTTCGTGGTCATGGCGGCCATTGTCGGCTGGGCGGCGGATCGCGGCTGGGACCGCCACCCGATCAAGCTTTTCAACGCCATGCTGGTTGGCGAAGTCGTCATGATGGCGATGGGCTTTGCCTGGCTGGCGCTGCTCATCGGTCCGGAAAAGTCGTGGCAGTTCGGCGTCGTGCCGTTCATCGTCGGCGACCTGATCAAGGTGGCTCTCGCGGCAAGCCTGGTGCCGGCCGTCTGGACGCTGCTCAAGCGCGGCTGAAGCCCGAGCAGACCAGCGGCTTGAGCAATCAAGCCTTGGCTGGCATGGGGTGATTGGCGGATTTCAGCGTGGCGTCTGCCAAGTAATCACACTTAGGTTTCTGGAAACAGCTTCGGAAACAGTGAATCCAATGCGTCGGCCGGAAAGCGTAGCGACACCGGACCTTTGGGTGTTTCCGACGCCAACAGACCGAGCGCGATCACCTCATTGAACACGCGACGCGCCGTGCGTTCGGGCAGTCCGCTAATGCGAGACGCTTCGCCGCGTTCAAATTCGCCGCGCATTAGCGCTTCCTCCAGGAGGCGGGCGGCTTCGGGTTTGAGGCCACTGCGCTCGACGTAGCGACGCAGCCGCTTCGCGAGCGTGTCGAGATCGAACAAGCCGGTCATTAAGTTCACCTGATCGATGCACACCTGCATGAACCATAGCGTAAAGTCGCCGAGTGCGCGCTCGGAGAGGTTGCCCCGTCCGTCGAGATCACCCTGGCGGGGCATATCGGCATGATCCATCATGCGCTTGTAGTCCGTGCGGCTTTTCACGCCGCGCGCTAGACCGCGTGAGATCGACCACAGCCCGTGCGCGGCGATCCCAGCCTCAAGGGCCATGGCGTGGCTCATCAAACGGCTGACGCGGCCATTGCCGTCGGGGAACGGGTGAATGTAGTTGAAACGGTTTCTTCCATGTCTGGCCGATCTTGGCTTCTGCTAAATACGTATAAAGATATATTTCGAATTTTCCAGGATATTTGGCCGATCTTTTGGCCGATGATCGGTACCGTGCCGGCTTCCGCCGGCCATACGCATCTGACTAGGTTGCCGTCCCGACGACACCAACATACAGCTGCTTCGGAACGCAATATCTCCGCTCTCTAGATCGATCTGTCTCGGCTCCCAGGCGACTTGCCAAGGGGTTGATCGCCGAAGCGGTGCTGGAAATTACATCGCATTATTGGCCCTATCGTTCGGCGTCGGTGCGTTGCAGACGGTATCTTTTCAATCGCATCAAGCAATGCTGTTGATCAAAAGTTCCCGCACTGTTGATCCGAGAAATAGATGCTTGCTGGAGCAGCCGCGCTGTCGTAGCTCTTGGTCTCCGACTGTATCGAATCGCCGGGGGGCGAGACGTCCGATTCGTTTTTGTGCGCGAGCAGGTCAGATCCACTATCGCGCTGGTCTGTCGCCGACACGGCAGCCTTGGGGAAGGGGGGAAGACATTGAATGTCGCAGCGTCGACTATCGTCGGAAGCCGGCACTTCCTGTTCAGGATTCGGTTTCAACTGCTTGGCGGACTGACATTCGCGATTTTTGCGCCGGCGATTATCCGGATTGTCTTCAATCCTGAATTTATCTATTCGGCCAATCTTCAGGTAACAGTAGCCGCTGCGGTCATCGCTCACCTTGTGGGCTTCTTATCTTATCGCCGCATCGGAAATTTCCCGGGCGTGGCCGCGGCAAGTTACATCTTGCCGACATTTGCCCTGTCCTACGGGGCTGTTTTCCTGACCATCTTCTTTTTTCGGTTCGAGTACAGCCGGTTTCAGGCCGCCGCCAGTTTCACGCAGTCCACGCTCTGGTATTTCGGCCTGAGCCTGTTGACGCGGCGTCTCGATCCGTACCGGCTCGTCGTGATTCCCGGCGGAGATGTCGAGCGCCTCAAGACATTACCGGGTGTGCATTGGTTTTGGATCAAGTCGACCAGTACGATAATCGAAAGAGCCAGCGGCGTGGTCGTTGATCTGCGTGCCGATCTTGGCGCGGAGTGGGAACGATACATCGCGGATCGGGCCCTTTCGGGAACGCCCGTATACCACGTCAAGCAGGTCAGCGAGTCGCTGACCGGTCGGGTCGAGATCGAGCACCTGTCGGAAAACACGCTTGGTTCGCTCAATCCGAACCAGGCCTACCTCAAGATCAAGCAGGCGGTCGACTGGGTCTCGGCACTTGTCTTGACTATCGTTCTTTCCCCCGTTCTGGCGTTGATTGCGCTGCTGATCCGGCTGGATTCCGATGGTCCCGCGCTGTTTCGCCAGCAACGCATGGGCTACCGGGGCAAGATCTGCACGGTCTACAAGTTTCGCTCGATGCGCCAGCACTCTGGCGCCGGCAGCGACAAGGAGAGGGCGATCACCAGGCACGACGATGATCGCATCACCCGAGTCGGGCGTTTTCTGCGAAAATCCAGGATCGACGAACTGCCGCAGGTCATCAACATCCTGCGTGGCGAAATGAGTTGGATCGGACCGCGACCGGAAGCTGTCGTGCTGTCACAGTGGTACGAGGCTGAGCTGCCATTCTATCGCTACAGACATATCGTCAGGCCAGGCATAAGCGGGTGGGCACAAGTAAATCAGGGGCATGTGGCTGCTGTCGATGACGTTATGGAAAAATTGCACTATGATTTCTATTACATAAAGAACTTTTCGCCTTGGCTGGATGTTTTGATAACTCTCAAGACAATGAAAACGATGCTTACCGGCTTTGGTGCGAGATGACCAATGCGAAGTATGGCTCTGGAATAGCAAGCGCAGGAAGCAGATGGATCTCGCCTCCAGGAAAATAGCAATCATCGGGCTTGGCTATGTCGGTCTGCCGCTGGCGGTCGCCTTCGGCGTCACCAGGGATGTCGTCGGCTTCGACATCAACCAGCCGAGGGTGGACGCGCTGAAGCGTGGCGACGACCATACGCTGGAAGCCAGCAGCGATGAGATCAGTGCTGCGTCGCGGCTGACATTCACCACCGACAAGGCTGATCTGCGCGATTGCGGGATTTTCATCGTTACGGTTCCGACGCCGATCGACAGGGCCAACCGTCCGGATCTGAAACCGCTGATCATGGCCTCGACTTTGGTCGGTGAGGTCATCTCGCCAGGCGCGGTGGTGATCTTCGAATCAACGGTCTACCCCGGCTGCACGGAAGAGGTGTGCGCTCCGCTGATCGAGAAACATTCGGGCCTGCGCTACAATGAGGGGTTCTTCCTCGGCTACAGTCCCGAGCGCATCAACCCGGGCGACCGGGAGCATCGGTTGCAAACGATCGTCAAGGTCACCAGCGGCTCGACGCCGGAAGCGGCCAAAGGTATCGATGCGCTCTATGCCTCGATCGTGCCGGCAGGCACACACCGTACCTCGAGCATTGCGGTCGCCGAAGCGGCCAAGGTCATCGAGAACACTCAGCGCGACCTCAACATCGCGCTGATGAACGAGCTGTCGCTTATCTTCGGCAAGCTCGGCATCGACACCTCCGAAGTGCTGGAAGCCGCCGGCACCAAATGGAATTTCCTTCGCTTCACGCCTGGTCTGGTCGGCGGCCACTGCATCGGCGTCGATCCCTACTATCTCACCCACAAGGCCCAGGAACTCGGCTATCATCCGGAGGTGATTCTTGCCGGCCGCCGTATCAATGACGGCATGGGTCAGCATGCGGCGGATCAGACGGCCCGCCTGATGATGCGCAAGGGAATACCTGTCGTTGGCAGCCGGATTCTGGTGATGGGCGCGGCCTTCAAGGAAAATTGTCCGGACCTGAGGAATTCCAAGGTCGCCGATATCGTTGCCCAACTGAAGGAATACAATGCCGGCATCGACATATGGGACCCCTGGGTCGACGCGCAGGAATGCGCGCGTGCCTTCGGCGTAGCGAGCATGAAGGACATTCCCGACCAGCGCTATGACGGCGTTATCGTGGCCGTCGGCCACAGGCAGTTCCGCGCTCTGGGCGTCGACGGCCTGCAGGCTCTTTGCAAGACCCCCGGCGTCATTTACGACATCAAGGGTCTGTTTCCCAGGCATGTCACGGATGGGCGCTTCTGATGAAGGTTCTGGTCACCGGCGCGGCCGGCTTCATAGGGTATCACGTAGCCAAGCGGCTGCTGGAGCGCGGTGACGAGGTCGTCGGCATCGACAACGTCAACGACTACTACGATCCGGAAATCAAGGAGGCGAGACTGCGGCTCCTGGACGAAGCGAGCCGCAAGACCAATGCCGGATACCATTTCATCCGCGGCAATCTCGCCGACAAGAGCGTGGTCGACGCCTGCTTTGCCGACCACGCATTCGACCGGGTGATCCATCTCGCCGCCCAGGCCGGGGTTCGCTACAGCCTGGAAAATCCGCATGCCTATGTCGAAAGCAACATCATCGCCTACACCAACATGCTGGAGGCCTGCCGCAACAGCGCCGTCGCGCACCTGACCTATGCCAGCACCTCGAGTGTCTACGGCGCCAACACCGACATGCCGTTTTCCGAGCATCGTCCGGCCGACCACCCGCTGCAGTTCTACGCCGCGACCAAGCGCGCCAACGAGCTGATGGCGCACAGCTACAGCCATCTGTTCGGGCTGCCGACGACCGGGCTTCGCTTCTTCACCGTCTATGGCCCCTGGGGGCGCCCGGACATGGCGCTGTTCCTGTTCACCAAAAACATTCTTGCTGGCGAGCCGATCAAACTGTTCAACAACGGCAACCACACGCGCGACTTCACCTATGTCGACGACATCGCCGAAGGCGTGATCCGTGCCAGCGACAGCCCGGCCACGGGCAATGCCGCCTGGGACTCCAGCCGTCCGGATCCGGCCACAAGCAGCGCCCCCTGGCGCATCTTCAACATCGGCAACAACAACCCGGTTAAGTTGACCGCCTATGTCGAGGCGCTGGAAAACGCGCTCGGCCGCAAAGCCATCGTCGAACTCTTGCCGCTGCAGCCCGGCGATGTGCCCGATACCTTCGCCGACACCTCGGCGCTGGAGCAGGCGGTCGGCTACCGCCCGACGACGACAGTGACCGAGGGCGTCGGGCGGTTCGTCGAGTGGTACAAGGCTTATTTCGGGCGGGGATAAGGCTCGGCGTTTCTCGGCTGATCCGCGCTGTTCCATGATCACGTAACCAGGAGCAGATGGAATCGACACGGCTCGCAAACAGGCAGTCTGCAATCCATTGCAGTCCAAGGCGCTATTGAGCGTCTGCATCCCCACGTTCAATCGGCGGGATCGCGTTGCCGCGCTGGTTCAGCAACTGCTACGTGCGGACTGCCCATTGCAGATATGCGTCCATGTCGACGGTTCGACCGACGGAACGAACGAAGCGCTTGCGAAAATCGCGTCTCGCGATTCCAGTTTGGTGGTCACCACTGGCCCGAATGACGGCAGAGGCCGCGCAATGTTTTCGGCGATTGCTTCCGCCACTGGCGACTATTGCATGGTCTTCGATGATGACGACGATCTCTTCGCCGATCGCTTGCCGGAAGTCTGTGAGCACCTTTCGCAGAGAGGTGTCGATGAGAAGATTGCGGGTTTTGTGTTCTCGATGGCTCTTGGCCACCCAGAGACGGCAGCAGAGCCGTTTCCGTTGGAACGGACAAACCTGATAAAGATGCGGGCCGACGAACGGGTGGTCGGCGACAAGAAGGAGGTCATCAGAACTCCTTTGCTTAAACGGGTTGCCGTGCCCCCTGCGGGGCGGTTCCGCCGTGTTCCAACATCTCTTCTCTGGTCCAGATTGGCGATCGAATACGACGTTATCTGTGTCAATGTCGAGATTGGACGAAAACGATATTTGCCGGAGGGGATGACGGCAAGGATTCGGCTTCTTCAGCGACAAAATGCATACCCGATGTTGTTGCTGAACTTGATCTACATCAAGGCATTCTGGCTAGGACGATATCGGTCGGTTCGGTTCCTGGGTAAGGCGGTTCTTGCCTGTTTGAGCTTTGGTATCTTGAGTTTCCCGTTCTTGGTCAAGAGATCATTCGTGCGGGTGACTTCATGAAAGAAGCCAGCCTGTGGAAGTTGGTGGAAGCCATCGTAATACGAATTGTTCCTGGTCTTCTGAACATAGCGACATTGCTGTACATCGGAAGCCATCTGGAGACTGGACAGTACGGTATTTTCAGCACGACGATTGCGACAGTTTCATTTATTTCGACACTTGTTTTTGGAGTCGCGACCTATTCGATAATGCCGGTTTCCGCAAAAATGCATGCCGCGGGAATGGGTAGAGAGTACGTGTCGTCCATTTTGACCGTGCTTGCAGTTGTGGCGTTGTTTGTCGTCCTGGCTGGGCTGGCACTGACGTGGCTGGGATTTGGCAATGCCGTTGCCGCGACCATCATCATTTCTTTCGGCTTGCACACCGCACTTCAAGAGATTTTGAGGTCACAACTGCGTTTGTGGGCGTACGGTTGGTCGGCGATTGGCCAGGCCGTAGCATACCAGGCAGGAGCCATAATCCTGCTTGTCGGCGATGCGAAAGTAGGATCGGCTCTTGCCGCCTTTTCGCTCTCCTATTTCGTCGGAGCGCTGATTTCATTTGCCTTGCTGGGACCTAGGAATCTGAGACGACCTGGCTTTTCCTATCTTGCCGGGTCTCTGGTCACAGGCTGGGGATTTGTGTTGAGCAATCTGGCCGAGAGCGGCGTGTTTGTCGGCATTCGATACATTGTTTTGTTGCTTGGCTCCGAGACCCATCTCGGTGTCTTCTCGTTTTGTGTCGATCTTTCACAACGGTCTGTCGGCTTCTTCATGAATGCGGCCAGCTTCGTTTTCGTGCCAAGGGCGTTTCTCAGTGCCGCAAATGGAAACGTCAGGGAGTTTCGGCGCGGACTGTTCGAAGGAGCGGCCATCGCACTCATTTTTGCGGCTGCGGCTGCGGCCGGAATAGTTGGCCTGTTTTTCTCGGGCCATGCCTCCGGATGGCTGGGGAAGTCTTTTGATCCTGCGGTGTTCGGGATCGTTTCTTGTGCTGTTCTGGTCAACAGGACCAAAAAAGTGATCATCGACCCGTTTGCGCTTCGGTCGAACAAAGCGATGACGTTGACTTATTCCTACGCGATAGGGGCGTTGGCTTGCTGTTGTCTGGCGGCATTGGGCCTTTGGTGGCGGGTGCCGCTTGGCAGTGAAATGGCATTTTTGTTCGGATATGTCGTTGCCGCGGCCTGTTCCTTTTTCGCATTGAGGAATGTGATTGCAGACCAAGGGCCTGGTGCGAAACAGCGCACGGTTTTGATGGTCGGGCCGGATGCCAGAAATGAATGAGAAGAAAGCATTTTACGACGAGAAAAACAGGCGCATCGTCCATGTCGGCACGGTGGCTGATGACGACTATTGGGATTCTCACTGGGCCGACGGGATTGTCTTGAGGCCGGATCGCTTTGTCGTTGAAACCACCAAGCGATATCTGACCGGATCGGCCAAGGTCCTGGACGCTGGATGTGGCTTGGCCAATACGGTCCATGGCCTCCACCAGGCAGGCTTTTCCGCCTACGGGATCGACTTCGCGCAGAAGACCGTGGGGATGGTGAACCGTGCCGCGCCCCATTTGCAAGTGACCGTGGGGGATGTTCGAGCAACGGGCTTCGCGGACGGATTCTTCGATGGGGTGTGGTCCCTGGGGGTGATCGAGCACTTCTTCGACGGTTACGATGAGATCGCATTGGAGATGAGGCGCATCATCCGATCAGGAGGAGTTGCCTTCGTGACAGTGCCGAGCATTTCTCCTCTCCGACAGTTGAAGATCAGAATGGGTCTCTATCCCAGGTTTTCAGGTGAACAGGCCGGATTTTACCAGTTCGTTCTTGGGCCGTCTTCGATTGTTTCCAGTTTCGAACAGCACGGCTTCAAGCTTCTGGGATCCCAGCCAAGGGGAGGCTTCAAGGGGCTGAAGGACGAGACATTTTTCTCCAAGCCGATGCAGGCCTGGTACGACAGCAAGAATGGAATCCTGAGAGGTTTGCGTGCTGCCGCGGACCGGTTGCTCGGGCCATTTTCGCATCATACGCGGCTCTACGTCTTCCACAGGATATAGCGCGGATGTCCAATCCGAGTGGGCGCAGATCGCCAAACGAAACCGGTGGTGAAGCAGTATCGATATTGCGAAAGTTTGTTCGTGCGAATGTGGCTGTTTCCGAGTTCCTGGACAGAGCTCTGCCGCGACGCCTTCGCATCGACGGCAACCGGACCTTTGCGACGGAGATAGCACCTCCCTTACTTACCTCAAATGCACGGGTTTACGACCTTGGCGGGGGTGCCAGGCCGTTCGTCAGTCTTTCGGAGAAGCGGCGCCTGAGGCTTTTTGTCGTTGGGCTCGACCTCGACGCGGAAGAGTTGTCGAAAGCGCCGCGCGGAATATACGACGAGGAGATTGAAGCGGACCTTACCTCGTTTAGGGGGAGGGGCGATGCTGACGTCGTCATTTGCCAGGCAACGCTCGAACACGTCCGTGATGGCGAGGGTGCCTTGCGCGGCATTGCCAGTTGCGTGAAGCCGGGAGGCGTGGTTGCCATTTTCTCGCCCTCGCGCAACGCCGTTTTTGCCAGATTGAATCGGGTCCTGCCGGAGGGGATGAAACGACGGCTGCTTTTTGCGATCTATCCTGAAAAGGGCATGGGTCATGACGGGTTTCCGGCCTTCTACGACAAGTGCTTGCCCAGTGACGTCGAGACAATCGCAAAACGGAACGACCTGGAACTTGTCGAGCGCCGTCTGTTCTGGAAAAGCTCCTACTTCTATTTTTTCGTGCCGGCCTTTCTTGCCTGGCGCATCTGGTTAGGCGTTTCGGCCCTGCTTCTCCGCAAGGATGCCGCTGAAACCTACGCCTATGTCTTTCGGCGAAAACAGTGAGTTCCCGCGGCTCATGAAAAGGAAGCTCGCGCTGATCGCCATTCCGCTCGACAGAAGAGGCGGTGCCGAAACCATCTTGAAACTTGTTGCGCGCGCACTCGCGAGACGACCCGACTGGGACGTCGAAATCGGCTTCTTGGGTGGCCAGGCGGCGGGCGAGGCCGCTGGATCACACCAGAAGGGAATTCGGTGCAGCTACGGCTTTGGCGGCGGTAAGGCCATGAGCGAGTTTTTGCTCGCTCCGCGGCTGATCCGGCATCGGTACGATTTGGTGTTCTCGAGCCACGCACGGGTAAACTCGTTTCTGGCTGCCGCGCGAAGCGTGGGACTTCTCCGCAGCCATAGGCTGGTCGCCCGCGAGTCCACGGTGCTTCTGGACCGCTTCAAGGGTCTTCGCGCGCTCGCTTACAAGGCGCTCTACGCTGCCTATGGCAGCCAGGACATGATAGTCGCGCAAACGAGCTATATGAATGAACGCCTGCGTGACGTATTGCCCCGCCGAGCAATCGCCAAGCTGCGTACTTTGCCCAACCCGGTCGATGAAGATCTCATCGTCAAAATGTCCATGGAGGCATTGCCCGGGCACGACGCCGAGATACTTTCCCGCCGTCCGCAGATAGTCTGGTGCGGTCGGCTGATTGATGTGAAGCGTCCGACGATCGCGGTTGATGTGCTGGCCGAGGTCAGACGAAGGACCGGCGAGGATTATGAGCTGACCATGGTTGGCTCTGGACCCATGGAAGCGGAGTTGAGAGCCCGCGCTGGCGAGCTTGAGCTGGCCTCGCGACTAAATCTGCTCGGCCAGAGAGACAACCCGTTTCCACTGTTTCGCGCAGCGCGTGTCGGCATGCTCACGTCGGCGACGGAGGGATTTCCCAACGTCCTTCTGGAAATGATGGCTTGCCGGATTCCTGGCATCGTCACCACCCCCTGTGCGGGAGATCTGGACATGCTGTCGGGCCTGGAGATTTCAGCCGGCTTTGGCGCGTCGGAAGTTGCGGAAGCACTGCTGAAGGTCATCCAAGGCGGCGATCGGTCGGCCTTGTACGGAAAGACCTTGTCGGAAAGATCGCCGGATCGGTTTGCGGATATGCTGTTGAGAGCGCCGTCGTCATATCCGGGTGGGCAGAGATGACGCCCGTTGCTCGCGACAAGATAATCGTCTCGATAAACACATCCTGGAATGTCGTCAATTTCCGCAAGGGATTGATCGAGGCGCTGCGGAGCCGTGGCTATGAGGTGGTCGTCGTCGCGCCGAGAGACGCGTATTCTTCGCTGATTGCGGCCATGGGCTGCCGCTATGTCGAACTCGACATGGACAATTCCGGCACGTCACCGTTGCGGGATCTGGTCCTTCTGTGGCGCTACTGGCGTCTCTTGCGGCGCGAGAGACCGCTGGCGTTTGTCGGCTTCACGATCAAGCCCAACGTGTTCGGCTCCATCGCGGCCAATCTGAACGGCATTCCCGTCATCAACAACATTTCGGGATTGGGGACGGCGTTCGTCCGCGGTGGTCTGCTGCTCAGGATTGCCAAGGTCTTGTACCGGGTGGCGTTGGCCCGTTCCAAAATGGTTTTCTTCCAGAACGACGATGACCGGATGCTGTTCGTCGATGAACGCCTGGTTCGCAAGGATCGAACCGCGCTCTTGCCTGGCTCCGGCATCGACCTCGTGCGTTTTGCCCCGTCGTCCGAAGCGCGCACCGGGTCTGGCGCCATCGTCTTTCTTCTCGTGGCCCGGCTTCTCTGGGACAAGGGTGTCGGCGAGTTCATCACGGCGGCCCGTCGGGTTTGCCGTGAGGTGCCCGGAGTGCGTTTCCAACTGCTCGGCTTTCTTGATGTCGAAAACCGGACTGCGGTCAGCCGCGAGCACGTGGAAAAATGGGTTGCCGAGGGATTGGTCGAATATCTCGGTTCCACCGACGATGTGCGGCCTTTCATGCGTGCCGCCGATTGTGTCGTGTTGCCCTCCTACAGGGAGGGAACGCCGCGCTCGCTGCTTGAGGCGGCTGCGATGGGCAAGCCGCTGATCGCAACCGACGTGCCAGGATGCAGGGAAGTGGTGGACCACGCCGTCAATGGCTTCCTGTGCAAGGTGAGGGACCCTGATGACCTTGCGAACAAGATGGTCGAGTTTGCGCGGCTGGACGGCTCGTCCAGGGACAGGATGGGGGCCCGGAGCAGAAACAAGGTCGAGCGGCAGTTTTCGGAAACGATCGTCATCGAGAAGTACATGCAGCAGATAGAAAGACTGAGCGCCCTTGCGACGAAATGAGCGGACCGGCCGCACCGGGTCGGATGGAGGATGGTTTTGTCAGTCAGGAGCATAGCGTTGCTTGCCGTCGTGGCTGTTTTGTTTGGTGTTGGCTTTCTGGGCATAATCGTCATGCAGAGGGGCGGCCCGTCCCCCGCGAAGCCGGTAGCCGCGCTCGAGCCGTTTGACGGCAAGCTCGCCATTCCATCGGTCGATGATCTGCGCGTCGGCGGTCGCAAGATCCTGCTGTGCGGGGCGGCGTTTTCCAGGCCTCAGGCTATGCGCCTCCTGGTGACGGAAGCGGCGCGCCGAGACTATCAGGGGCTCGTCCTGGCCTGCAAACCTGTAGGTGCCGGAACACCTTGCGACGGCAAGATCGCTTCCAGGGTTGGCGATACCCTTGTTGTGCAGTGCCTGACGGCTGAGGGGGAAGATTTGGCCACCATACTTACGCAGGGCGGAATTCTCTGCGGCCAGCCGGTTCAGGCCGGCGCAACGTACAAACCTTGCTGAGCGGGATTTTCGGGGCCGCCGCAGCGATGCGATGCGTACCGCTCTTTCCCGGAACTCGACGCATAGTGCTCAATCCGTTCGTTTTGACGATCCGTCAGGGCAAGAGTGGCATAGAGATCGCGTCCGTCCGCAACGGCAAACAGAAGGATGCATATGCGCCTTCCGAGCTTCTTGGGGAAGATCCTGAAGAGGCAGAGGTTCCGCCGAATGGTAACACTGCCTCAGTGAGTATCGAACACGAATGCCGTCTGACGCTTGGCTAGTACAGGCTGTGGGGCTTCTTGCGCATTTAGCGTGCCTAATTTCTCCGCGACTCTGATCGGCCTGTCCTTAGGAACAATGGCGACGGAAAGGAAACCTCAATTTCTGTCTGTTAATAATAAACGTGCGCTGGCCAGCTAAATTGCTCATGCCTTCTCACTAAAGTACTGTGCTCGGACAGACACGCATCAGCTTAAATCGCCTCGCGCGCGCGAAACAGGTTGGAATTGTGGCCAAAAACTGGTACGCGCTAATGAACTGCCTTGGACTGGGTGCGCCGGAAGCGGTGCAGCAAGAGGGGATCGAAGACTGATGAACCTTGTGGTTAAAACTGCGCTTGCCGTATTTGTCGTGTCAATCGGGTTTGGTTCAGCTTCATCGTTTGCCCAGGATGCTTCGTGCAGCTGCGCGACACCCTATCAAGGTTCGGCAAGCCCGATCGGATCCATTCATTCCGCCATCGGTGATGTGATGGTGTCGCAAACAACGGGCTATGGCGCTGCCAAGGTCGGAAGCGCGCTCGATTTTGGTAGCCGTGTGGTGGTTGGCGCCAAGGGCGCGGCCTCCGTTCTGGTCGGCGGCTGCAGTCTGGAGGTTTCGGCCAATTCGAGCCTCGACGTTTCCCGCCTTGGCAACAACATCTGCCTCAAGCTTGTCGGCTCTGAGCAGACTGCTGCTATTCAGCCCTCCGGTGGCGGCGCCGGGTTCGGTCCGCCGGAGGCGATTTTCACGGGCGCGCTTCTGACGTCTGGCGTGCTCGCGGCGACGCAGGACGACGACAACGGCGTCAGCCGCTGACGAAGATTAAGCGGTGTTGGCCGCTGTAGTGAAAGTGCTGGATCGGTCGGCGGCCCGGCTAGTTTACTGGATTCGTTAACCATTTGCTTTATTGCTTGGGGTGGGGTGGGTGTGATTCGTACCAACAGGGCGAGTTGCAGGTTTTGGTGGGGTAAAAATGATGAGTTACCATCGGTTCGGGGCTGCTTTTGCTTTTGTTGCATTCGTCGCAGGGGGTGTCCTGTTGGCCGCGCCCGAGGCTGTAGCTCAGCAAACCTGTTCCTGTCTTGCGTCCGTGCCGGCGTCCGCAGACGCGATAGGTCGGCTTACGCAGGTCCGGGGTGATGTCCAGATGTCCCAGGCCGGCGGCTATGCAGGGGTGGATGCCGAGGCGCCGGTGTATGCGGGCGCTCGCATCATGACCGGGGCGCAGGCGTCTGCTTCGCTGGCTATCGGAGCCAATTGCGCGCTCGATATTCCAGCCAATGCCACCGTCAAGGTCGACCCTATCGAAGGCGGCATGTGCGTTTCGCTTGAGACACCAACTGCGACGATCGTACCCGCCAGCTCAGAACCTGGCATGCTGCCGGTTCTCTTGGGCGGCGCCGCCGTCGGTGGTGCCGCCGCCCTTATTATCGGCCTGCAGGATGACGACGACGCGGTCAGCCGGTAGGCGGGATACGACACCCGTTGTTTTGTGTAAATTTGTCAAATGCGTCATTCGCCTTCATGCGGGTGACGCATTTCTATTTTGTCGAGGCGAAGCTTTGCCTCCTCTCAACCAGAAACGCCAATGATCGACCTGCATTCACATATCCTGCCCGGTCTCGATGACGGTTCTCCTGACTTGGCCATGTCGCTGGAGATGGCACGGCTGGCAGTCGCCGACGGTACAACGCATATGGCATGTACGCCGCATGTGATGCCTGGGGTTTATGAGAACGCCACGCCAAACATTGCCGAGGCTGTTCAGGCGTTGGAACTGGAGCTTCATCGCGCTGCCATACCGCTTACCTTATACATTGGCGCTGATGTTCATCTCGCGCCTGATCTTCCCGATCGATTGAGGCTAGGTACGGTGCCCACTCTGAACGGATCCCGCTATTTCCTGTTCGAGCCGCCACATCACATTCTGCCTCCGCGGCTCGAAGACTTCGCCGCCCGTCTCATAGGCGCCGGCTTCGTGCCGATCCTCACTCATCCAGAACGGTTGACCTGGATCAAGGCGAATTACGACGTCATCGAGAGGTTGAATACGCTAGGCTGCCTTATTCAGCTCACGGCTGATTCTGTGACGGGGGTCTTTGGACGTACGGCGCTGTACTACTCGGAGAAGCTGCTGGATGAGGGCAGGGTGGATATTGTCGCCTCCGATACGCACGGCGCCAGCCGCCGGCGGCCAGGGCTTTCGCAGGCGGTTGTCGCCATCGCGAACCGGTGTGGGGAAGATGAGGCTTACAACATGGCAGTGAAACGCCCGGACGCGATATTGCAGGATCGGCCGCTCGTGCCCATCGGAAAGCAAAGCGCGAGAAAGTCGGGCGGCAGCAGTGCGGGGCGGTTTGGCGGATTGGGCCGGTTGTTCAAGAGCGGGGCTCTTTGATGGGCATTTTCGATCTTGCAAGAAGTCGTGCGGGCACCGTGCCCGCCTTACTCGCATCGCTAGCGATATCTGCTTGCGCAAGCACGTCGTCGACATCGACGTCCACCACCAGTTCTGTCGATGCGCTGCAGCCGACGGCGTCTTCATCGGCGCTCTCTGGCGGTGGTACGCTGCAGGTGGTCAAGGATCTTCCGCCGCCGCAGAATACCCAGAATGGCAGCGAGCAGCCGCTGTCCGCCAACGATGTGCTCGAGGTCAGTGTGTTTCAGGTCGATAATTTGAACAGAACAGTTCAGGTCGACGCAGGCGGGCAGATTTCGCTTCCGCTGATTGGAACCATGACTGCAGCCGGCAAGACCGTTCGTCAGCTCGAGAAGGAAATCGAGACTGCCTACGGTGAAAAGTACTTGCAGTCGCCTGACGTGACGATTTTCGTCAAGGAGTCGATTGGCCAGCGCATCACGGTCGATGGTGAGGTCAACAAGGCCGGCATTTATCCGGTGTCCAGCAGCGCTTCCTTGCTCGACGCGATCGCCCTTGCCGGAGGGTTCAATCCGGTCGGTGATGCCGGCAAGGTCTTCGTCTATCGCAATGTCGGCCAAAACAAGCTGGTCGCAAATTACAATGTCGAGGAAATCCGCGCCGGCAAGAACCGCAACCCGCGCATCTATGGCGGCGACGTGGTCGTCGTTTTTGCTTCGAAGTCGAAAATCGCGATGAACAATTTGAAGGATGCGCTGGGCCTCGCCTCCAGCGCTGCCCGCATTGCGGTCATTCCGTAGACACGGACAACCCCAGGATCACCTCGCGCATGCTCGATCGCAACAGGCAGCCCCAACTTGCCGGACCCGGACATGGTCAGGCCCTGTCCGCGGACTCCTATTACGACGTGCCGCAAAACTACGGTCCCTATGGTCGCGACTATGCGGGCCAGGATGAGGGGTTCAACCCGCTCAAGCTGCTTTTATACATCGTCCAGTATCGCTGGCTGATCGTCATGATGGCGGCCGCCGGGCTCGTTGCCGGCGTTATCGTGACGATGATGCAGACACCAAAATACCAGGCGACGACACAGCTCGAAGTTCTGGTGCCTTCGGCGAAAGTGTTTCAGGACATTGAGGTTGTTTCCGAAAACAGCGACGTCCGGGCCTTCCTGACCGCGCGGGAGAAGCTGAAGAGCCGGGCATTGGCTCAGCGCGTGGTGTTCCAGCTTGGGCTTGGCGAAAGGCCGGACTTTCTGTTTCCGACGCCGAGCTTCTCCCCGAGCAATATTGTTTACCGTGCGTTCGGGATGTCCAAATCACCTTCCATTGAGGAGAAAACGCCCGAAGAGCGCGAGGCAATTGCCATCAAGCGCATCCAGGAAGATCTAACGGTCAATCTGGTCACCAATACAAGCCTGTTATCGATCACCTTCGTCGATCAAAAGCCGAAATATGCAAGCGACGTTGCCAATCAGGTCGCGCAGAGTTTTATCGATCAACGTCTCGATCAGACCAGCGAGACCTCCGATCTGGCACGGCAGTTCATCCAGGAGCAGGTTTTGCAGGTGAAGCAAAAGCTGCAGACCTCCGAAAAGGAACTGGTCACCTATGCAAAAGATGCCGGCATCACTGTTACCGGCGACGACAAATCGCTGATCGGCTCGAACATCGAAGCCCTGAACACCGCCCTGGCCACGGCAATCCAGGAGCGTCTTGATGCGGGACGGGTGGTCGATCAGATAGAAAAGGGCCGCGGGTCGAGCCTCGGTCCGGTTCTGGAAAGCGAAGGTCTGCAGAAGCTTAGCGATAAACTGGCGGATCTGACCAGCCAGTATCAGCAGAAATTGGGCATCCTGAAACCCGGTTTTCCGGAAATGCAGCAATTGCAATCGCAGATCAAGGAACTGCAGCGACTCTACAACAACGGCGTGCTGGCGATAACCGATTCGTTGCGGCTGAAATATCAGGAAGCGCAGAACAAGGAAACCGACCTCAAGTCCAAGCTCGCGGAGATGGAGAGGCAGCAGGTTGTCTTCAACGACAAGAATATCAAATACACGATCCTGAAGCGCGAAGTCGACTCCAACCGGTCGCAGTATGACAGCCTTATCGCCAAGCTGAATGAAGTCGGTGTTAGCTCGGAACTCAAGACGCAAAGCGCTGCGATAGTCGATTTCGCTTCGCTGCCCACAGCCCCCTATTCTCCACGTCTGAGCATCAATCTTGCAGTCGCTCTCGCGCTTTTCATGGCCCTGGCTGCATCGATCATCTACATCATCGAGTTGCTGAACAACACTTTCACCAACCCGGAGCAGATCGAGAAAGAGCTGGGACTGACGATGCTCGGCATCCTGCCGCTTGTTGGTGATCGCGAACTCATAGCCAGCATCGCCGATCAAAAATCCGGGCTCTCCGAGGCCTATCGTTCGCTGCGAACATCGCTGCAGTTCTCCGGTGTGGAGGGCGCGCCGCGATCGCTGCTGGTGACCAGTTCGGAACCGTCGGAAGGCAAGTCGACCACGTCGTTCAAGCTTGGCCAGGATTTCGCGGCACTCGGCGCAAGGGTTCTGCTTGTTGACGGCGATCTCCGCAAACCCAACCTGCACCGGCTGTTCGGCCTCGACAATGCGATCGGGTTGAGCAACCTGCTGACAAATACCGTTCGCAAGGACGATCTGCCAGGCATTTTCAGACCGACGAAATACCCCAATGTCACCGTGCTGACGTCCGGAACGATTCCGCCGAATCCGGCCGACCTGCTCTCGTCGCCGAAGATGGCGTTGATCTTGACCAATCTAGGCAAACGCTTCGATCTGGTCATCATTGACGCCCCGCCGGTCGTCGGTCTTTCCGACGCACCAATCCTC
This sequence comes from Mesorhizobium sp. M7A.F.Ca.US.005.03.1.1, assembly GCF_003997975.1. Lineage (NCBI taxonomy): Bacteria > Pseudomonadati > Pseudomonadota > Alphaproteobacteria > Hyphomicrobiales > Phyllobacteriaceae > Mesorhizobium > Mesorhizobium sp. M7A.F.Ca.US.005.03.1.1. Next base: position 32,041 of record NZ_RZRO01000022.1, on the reverse strand, counting down.
AGCCGGCTTGCCGAAGGCACATTGATGGTCGTTTCGACCAATCAGGTCACACGCAAGTCAGCCAAAACGGCACTCAAGCGTCTGCGCTCAGCCGGTGCGAATGTGATCGGAGCGGCGATGTCGAAATTTACAGTCAACAAGTTCGATTACAATTACGCCTATAAATACATGAACTATCAGTACTACGACTATGGCGCGAGTACCCCGAAAATTGAGGGCAAAGTCGATGACGGAGCAGGCCAGCCCGCTCACGCGAAATCTCCGGCGTTCAGGCGTTTGGTTCGTCGCCTCCGTTCTGGTGTTGGCGGTTTCGTCGGTAGGGCTAAGTCGGCTTCTTGAGTCGGAAACGCCGGCCGTCTCGCTTGCGCTCGATCCGTTCAACGTAGATGCCTTGATAGGCGAAATTGCCGGTCGGTTGAGCGAAACAGGCGACGGTGCTGATCTCGATGTCTTGGCAACAAAGGCGAAGGGCGCGCTTCGTTTCAATGTCGCGGATGCCCGGCTCTACAGCCTGATAGGCGAGATTGAGTATCGACAAGGCGAAAAAGATGAGGCTTTCGAACTCTTCGACCAGGCTCGAAAGCTGTCCAAGACTGAAATCCATTCGCTTCAGAGATCGATCGATCGCTCGATCGAGGTGGGCGATCTGTCAAAGGCCGTTGCCGAGATCGACACGTTGCTGCGCCGGTGGCCCGACAGATTTCCAGTCATTGCGGCGGGCTTGCCGGCTATTCTTTCAAACCCGGACGGATACCAGGCTGTCCTGGCAGCCTTGAGGATCGAGGCGCCGTGGAGATCCAGTCTTTTCACCGCCCTTGGTAAGGATCCGCGGGGCCTGCGCGTCGCAAATCAACTGTTGCTGGACCTTGCCGGATCGAGTTCACAACCGACGTCGAAGGAACTGTCTGCCGTAATCAACGGATATATCAGGCAGAAGGAATACGAGGCGGCTTACCGGCTGTTCCTGTTCAGTCTGTCCGATCAGGAGCGGACACTGGCCGGATACATTTTCAACGGCGGCTTTGAACAGATCCTCAGCGGCAAGCCATTCGACTGGCAGGTTCGCGACCGCTCCGGTCTGGAAATTACCTTTGCCGGGGCGCGCGATGTCGGCGAAGGCGATAGCGGAGCGACTGTCCGATTCCTGAATACGCCGGTGAAGAACGCCGCGCTCCAGCAATATGTCGAACTGCCTCCCGGCTCCTACAGGATTTCCCTGATCGCCTCCGCGAGAAACCTGAAGCTGCCCAAGCAGCTGTTCTGGTCCATCAGATGCGCGGATCCGGCGGGCGAAATAGCTCGGTTCGACATTCCGGAAGGCACGTTCAATCGGCGGGAGTTGAGCCTGGATTTCGCGATCGGACCAAGCGCGTGTCCCATGCAATTGTTGCGGCTGGAAACAGCTGCCATCGCTGAGAGTTGGCGATTTCGGTACGTTGGCACGTTGGTCATGCACAAATTGAGCATCGAAAGAGTTTCATCTTGAGAGAGCGGTCAACCCGGTCCACGGAATGGGAAAAATATCTGCTTGGGTCGGTTCTCTTCCTGTCGGTGCTGATTGGCGGCGGCACCGCGAGCGGTCTCTACACCGAAGCGCTGATCGAGGTGGCGGCGATCGTCTCGGCCGCGGCCGTCTTTTCAAGGCCGTCGGAACGCGGCATCCCTCGCTCGGCCCTGTGGTTGCTTGCTCTGGGCCTTGCCGTGTTCTGTTTTCAAATCGTGCCGCTGCCCGCCGCCCTGTTGAGCGGATTGCGGCCTGAGGTTCTACTTGCAAATCCGTGGCTGAGCGGTGAAACCGGGCTGCGTTTCGTCAGTGTCGGCGTGGGACGTACGATCGAGTGTCTGTTGTATTTCGTGGCGATGGCTGCATTCTTTCTGAGCGTCACCCGCTTGCGCCCAGATCAGGTCTACGGCCTTCTGCCCTTCTTTTTCATGGGTGTCATCTGTAACGGACTGGCTGCGGCGATCCAGTATTCGCTCTCCGATACGGTTGCCATACAGGGTTTGTTGCCGTTCACGATCAATGCGGGACTGTTTGCCAACCAGAACCATTTTTCGGCTCTGCTCTTCGTCTCCATTCCCTTCGTTGTCTACTACGGCCTGTTTCGCGGGCACCTTCTGTCCGGGTCGCTCGGCTTGATAACGCTGCTGCTGTTGCTTCTGGCCGCCGGTTCGCGCGCCGGTATTCTGATAGGGCTGGCGATCACCATGGTATCAGTCCTCTTTCTGTCCGCGCGCTCGAGGCTGGGCGGGTATGGAATACCCGCTGTCTTCATCGGGCTTTCGCTCTACACGATCGGGGCGTGGACGAAGATCGATGCGGAAGTGGTTGACCCGGCCTTTGGACGGGCCGAATTTGCCCGCACGACGATCGCGGGAATTGAAGAGAACTGGGCGACGGGCGTCGGCTTTGGGAGTTTTCCGAAGGTCTATCAGATTTACGAAAAGGGAGAGATGATCTTCAAGCCCTACGTCAATCACGCCCACAATGATTATCTAGAATTGGCACTTGAAGGTGGCGCTCCTGTTGTCTTTCTGGTCGCAGCTTACGCGATATTGCTTTTTGCGTTTTCCGTTACGGCACGGCGAGATCCGCTGCAGAAAATGGCGTTTCTCTCAGTATCGTTTCTGCTCGTTCATTCTCTGGTCGATTATCCCTTGCGAACGGCGGCACTGGCGATGACCTTCGCCTATATGAATGGCGTTATCTTTCACAAGGGACTTGCTGAGCGGCTGAGCCAGAGAGGCGAGTCGACCGCCGCCCATGATGACAATCTGCTTGTTCCCGTCAGGCCGGCTTTGGCAAGACGATAGCAATGCGTCGCCTGAATTGGCCATGGATTGGCGCCGGATCGTGACCCAGTCATTTGACGAACGCCGAGATTGACAAGCCAGTGCATGGAACCTAAGCACGGGCGGCTAGGGCCGGGGGGTTCAGGCATGTCAAGGAGAGCTTCTTGAAAGGAATTATCCTTGCTGGAGGCAGTGGAACGCGTCTTTATCCACTAACATTAGCAGTCTCTAAGCAAATTCTGCCGATATACGACAAGCCGATGATCTATTATCCGCTGAGCGTTCTGATGCTCGCGGGTATCCGAGAGATTCTGATCATTTCGACGCCGCGTGACCTGCCGGTTTTTCGCGATCTGCTTGGCGATGGATCGGAGTTCGGGCTCGACCTGTCCTATGCCGAGCAGCCGCAGCCCAACGGGCTGGCGGAAGCGTTCATCATCGGCCGCAATTTTATCGGCAAGGACAACGTGTCGATGATCCTCGGCGACAACATCTATTTCGGCGATGGGCTGTCGCAGCTTTGCCGCGACGCTGCCTCGCGCGAAAAGGGCGCTTCGGTGTTCGCCTATCATGTCGAGGATCCCCAGCGTTATGGCGTGGTTTCCTTCGACAAGGCCACGGGAACGGCGCTGACGATCGAGGAAAAGCCGCAGGTGCCGAAATCCAACTGGGCGGTCACCGGTCTCTACTTCTATGACAACGATGTCGTCGACATCGCCCCTGCCATCCGTCCCTCGGCGCGCGGTGAGCTCGAGATCACGGCGGTCAACAACGTCTACCTCGAGCGCGGCCAGTTGCATGTGCATCGGTTGGGGCGCGGCTATGCCTGGCTCGACACCGGCACCCATGACAGCCTGCATGAGGCCTCGTCCTTCGTGCGCACCATCGAGCACCGCCAGGGCATCAAGGTCGCCTGTCCCGAAGAGATCGCCTTTGAACAGGGTTGGCTGACTGTGGACCAGGTTCTGCGTCGCGCCGATCACCTGGGCAAGAACGAATATGCCGCCTATCTGCGCCGGCGTGTCGTCGACCTGTCGGAGGCCTAGGTGCTGGAAGTCAGGCCCCTTGGCATCGATGGCGTTCTGGAAATCGTTCCGAAGCGACATGGCGACGCGCGCGGCTTCTTCGTCGAAACCTACAATGCCGAGCGCTTTTCGCAGGCCGGCATAGACTTGGCTTTCGTGCAGGACAATCATTCCTATTCCGCCGCGGCGGGCGTCTTGCGAGGGCTTCACTATCAGCTTGCGCCGCGCGCCCAGGACAAGCTGCTGCGCGTCATCCGGGGCAGCATTCTCGATGTCGCGGTCGACATTCGCCGCGGTTCGAAAACCTTCGGAAAATGGGTCGCTCTCGAAGTGTCGGCCGAAAAGGGCAACCAGATTCTGGTGCCGAAAGGCTTCGCGCACGGCTTCGTGACGCTCGTGCCCGACACCGAGGTCCTGTACAAGGTGACCGACACCTATTCGCAGGCGCATGACCGGTCGATCCGTTTCGACGATCCCGCCATCGGCATCGAATGGCCGTCATTGACCGGCGGGTTCCAGCTCTCGGACAAGGACCTGAAGGCGCCGCTGCTGGCTGCCGCCGAGGTGTTCGCCTGATGGGTTATTTGAGGACAGCGGCATGAATTTTCTGGTGACGGGCGGTGCTGGCTTTATCGGTTCGGCGGTGTGCCGGCATCTATGCGCCAACCCGGCCTATCGGGTGACCAATCTCGACAAGCTGACCTATGCGGGAAACCTCGCCTCGCTGCGGCCGATCGAGAACGCACACAATTATCGCTTCGCGCAGGCCGATATCTGCGACGAAAGGGCCGTGCTCGATATCCTCCGGCGCGACGATATCGACATCGTCATGAACCTTGCCGCCGAGAGCCATGTCGACCGCTCGATCGATGGGCCGGGCACTTTTATCGAGACCAACATCGTCGGCACCTACAAGATGCTCAATGCCGCGCTGGAGTACTGGCGCGGCCTGCCCGAGGACAGGAAGAGCCATTTCCGCTTCCATCATGTCTCGACCGATGAGGTGTTCGGCGATCTTCCCTTCGATGGCGGCATGTTCGTCGAGGAAACGCCCTACGCGCCATCCTCGCCCTATTCCGCCTCGAAAGCGGCCTCGGACCATCTGGTGCGGGCTTGGCACGAAACCTATGGCCTGCCGGTCGTGCTTTCCAATTGCTCGAACAACTACGGACCCTATCACTTTCCCGAAAAGCTGATCCCGCTGGTCATCCTCAATGCGCTCGACGAAAAGCCGCTGCCGGTCTATGGCGCCGGCGCCAATGTGCGCGACTGGCTGTTCGTCGAGGATCACGCACGCGCGCTGGAACTTGTCGCGACCAGGGGACTGCCCGGCGAAAGCTACAATGTCGGCGGCAATTCCGAGCGGACGAACCTGGGCGTCGTCGAGACGATCTGCGATCTCCTCGACAGCAGGCGGCCGCGGGCAGGGGGCAAGAGCTATCGCGACCTGATTTCCTTCGTCACCGACCGCCCCGGTCATGATCGCCGCTATGCCATTGACGCCTCGAAGATAGGCCGGGACCTGGGCTGGACGCCCAATGAGAATTTCGACAGCGGCCTTGCCAAGACCGTCGACTGGTTTCTCGACAACAAATGGTGGTGGGGACCGATCCGCGAGCAGCGCTATGCCGGTGAACGGCTGGGCGAAGCACGCAAGGGGGCGGCGTGAGGCTGGTTGTCACCGGACGCGACGGGCAAGTCGCGGCAAGCCTCCTGGAGGCCGCCCAGGCGGCCGCCGGCGTTGAGGTCATCGCCATTGGCCGTCCGCAACTCGACCTTGCAAGACCCGACACGGTGATCGAAGCCATCGCGGCCGCGAAGCCGGATATCGTCGTGTCGGCTGCCGCCTACACGGCGGTGGATCAGGCCGAGGACGAGCCCGATCTGGCATTCGCGGTGAACGCCGTCGGCGCCGGCAAGGTGGCGCAAGCGGCGGCGCTGCTTGGCGTTCCCATCATCCATCTTTCGACCGACTATGTCTTCGACGGCACCGCCCCTGGCGCCTATGTCGAGACCGACGCCACTGCACCGCGCAGCGTCTATGGCGCCTCCAAGCTTGCCGGCGAACAGGCGGTTGCATCGGCCAATCCGCGCCATCTGATCCTGCGCACGGCATGGGTCTACAGCCCGTTCGGCAAGAATTTCGTGAAAACCATGCTGCGGCTGGCCGCCGACCGCGACGAGATTTCGGTTGTGGCCGATCAGTGGGGAAATCCAACATCGGCACTTGATATCGCCGACGCAATCCTGCATGCGGCGGCACGGCTGCACGAGGGCGCCGCCACATCCGGCATCTATCATCTGGCCGGAACCGGCGAGGCCAACTGGAGCGGCTTTGCCCGCCATATCCTCGACACAAGCCGCGTGTTGGGTGGTCCCTGGGCGCGGGTACGGGACATTGCTACGATGGACTACCCAACCAAGGCGCGCCGCCCCGCCAATTCCCGGCTATCGAGCGCGAAATTCGCCGACGTGTTCGGCTGGAATGCACCGGACTGGCGTCAATCGACGGAGGCAGTGGTGCGCCGGCTTCTCGACGGTGAGACGAAGCAGGCATTGACGGCATGAACAAGCACCCTGCAGCGGAAAACACGCGCGATGCCGCTCCTGTCGACGAGCCGAAGGCACGCAAGGCAAAGCCGAAAGCAGCCAGGCGCACCTGCATCATGGTGCTCGGCATGCATCGCTCTGGCACCAGCGCGCTGACGAGGGCGATTAGCCTGCTTGGCGCGGAGCTACCGAAGAATCTGCTAGGCGCCAATCCAACGAATCCAACGGGCCACTGGGAGCCCTCGAAGCTGATCGCCTTACACGACCAGATGCTTGCAGAGGCTGGCAGCAGGTGGGACGACTGGCGGCGCTTTGATCTTAGCGACTTGTCGAGGGCGCGATCTCAATTCTACAAGGCCGAAATCGCTCATCTGATCGATAAAGAATACGGTGGCGCTTCGCTATTCGTCTTGAAGGAACCGCGTATCTCGCGGTTCGTACAGCTCTACGCGGATATTTTTGAATCTATGAAAATCGACTTGCGATACGTTCTTGCAAGCCGTAATCCGCTTGCGGTCATCGCCTCGCTCAGCAAAAGGGATCGGTCAACCCCCGGCTTCGGTGCTCTGCTTTGGCTCCGCCATGAACTGGACGCTGAACACTCGACGCGCGGCGCGCCACGTGCATTTGTCTCTTATGAAGGGATGATGCAGGGCTGGCGACCAAGGCTGGACAAGATCGCGGCAGCGCTTTCGGTGGCTTGGCCACGGTCCATGGCGGCGGCTGCAGTTGACATCGATGCTCATATCTCAACGGATTATCGGCACCACGCAGCGACAGACGGTGCGCTCTTCGCCGACGAACGAATCGCCAGCTGGGTAAAAGACACCTACTCGGCACTCAAGGCTCTGGAGAGCGACGCGAATGACGCTAAAGCCATGGCTGATCTTGACCGCGTCAAAGCGGAGTTCGATGCGGTCGCGCCAATATTTGGCGAAGCATTTTTCCCTGAACTTCGAGCTCGACAGCAAATCTCGTCTGAAGCGCAATTGAGTTTGCAGCGCGCCGTCGAAGAGCAAGCGAACAGGGCTACTCAGCTGGCAGCTGAGCTTCAGCAGAAAGATACAGAAATAGCTGCGTATCGCCGTAGCCTGGCGGACGAACGCGCCGCAGCGGAGAAGACTTTAGAAGGCAGTCTCGAAGAGAGAAGGCTAGTTCATTCTCAGCTATCGACTGCGGTCGAGCACAATACGAGACTGACGGAAATGCTGGAGAAGACAAGGTTGGAGCTGAAGGAGGAAAAAAGACGGTTCCTAGCGGAAAGATCGCAGGAAATGTCGAAAATATATGCCGAGACGGACAGCACTCCAGATAGTTCTGAGGTGGCGGCGGAATCGATGCGAATGATGTGGATTGACCAATTGGTTTCCACCAAGCTGGTTCAGCGTCTTAGGCAGTCCCGTGTCCAGCGCGGTAGCTGGCTAAATGTTGCAAAAGCCATCTACAGCCGGGTGGCTTTGAAGGGGGTGAGGCAGGTAACGCTTGACGGTGTCGCTCTTCTTCGTGTTCCGGATCAGCGCATTGCAGGAAACTTGTCCAGGGAGAGGGAAGATGTGGCATCGCGCTTTTCGCTGGCCACGTTTTCTATCTCCAGCTTTGACGGTCCCACCATATCCATTTTGATGCCGGTTTACAGGCCGCCGATCCGCTTTCTGGAGCGGGCGATCTTGTCGGTGATAGCGCAGGAATACCAAAATTGGGAACTCGTTATTGTCGACGACTGCTCGCAGGATGAGGAAATAAAAAGCCTTTTAGATAGATACGCATCTGCCGACAAGAGAGTAAAGATCGATAGATTGTTGGAGAATGGTGGAATATCAAAGGCAACCAATCAAGCGCTAAGCCGGTCATCTGGAGAGTACATCGCTCTTTTGGATCACGATGACATCCTTACGAAGGACGCACTTCTGAGAATTGCAGAAGTCGTAGTAGGAAATCCTCTCGTTGACTTTATATATTCGGATGAATGTAAGGTTGACGCGAACGATCAACCGGTAGAGATATTCTGTAAGCCGGATTGGAGCCCTCATCTCCTGTTCAACTGCATGTATACCGCTCATCTAACTGCCTACCGGAAGAGCTTAGTTCAGCAAGTTGGGGGGTTCCGAAGCGAATACGATTTCTCTCAAGACTACGATCTCGCGTTGCGGGCGGCCGAGCGTTTCACCAAGGTCGTGCACATAGAGCGTGTCCTGTACGGTTGGCGGATGATTGAGGGCTCTGCGGCCGTGGGCGGGAAAGACCATGCTCGAACCTCAAATATTATGGCGCTGGAAGATGCAATCCGTCGCCGGCGATATGGGGGGGAAGCCTTGGCCTTACCCTATGCGAATAGGGTCCATCGAGGTTCGGATCTGGTTTCTGGGAATTTCGTGTCGATTGTAGTCCCGTCCGATAATATTGAGAATATTAGAGCTTCGATCAATTCAATATTGAACGGGACGGACCACCACTCGTTCGAGGTGATCGTGGTAACCAACGGAGAGATAATAAAAAGCCTTGGCTCAATTTCGGAGAAGGTTAAGTTTTCGACGTATGACAAGCCGTTTAATTTCTCTGACAAATGTAATCAGGGTGCCCACGAAGCGATGGGCAAGTACGTGGTTTTTTTCAATGATGACGTGCGGGTAATTTCGAAAGACTGGCTTACGTGCCTCCTCGAAGTTGCGACCTTGGAGAATGTCGGTATTGTTGGTCCGAAGTTGCTTTATGAAAACAATTTGATTCAGCATGCGGGAATGGTCACTGGTGTTCGAGGGTTGGTGGGAACGGCATTTCATTGTCTTCCCGATATGACATCGGATCACTACAATTTTGCGCAGTCCGTTCGCGATGTATCGCTCATTTGCGGCGCATGCTTGATGGTAAGCCGTGATGTATTTGCCGAAATTGGGGGATTTGACGCGGAGAATTTTCCGGTCTCTCACTCTGACGTCGACTTATGCTTGAAGGTACGAGAAAGAGGGTATGACTGCGTATATTCTCCCTACTCCCGCCTATATCACATTGGTCATGCGTCAATAGGTGAAGTTGAAAAGAAAAGGAAGAATTCAAAGCTATTTAAGCGCGATAAGGCTGATATAAATCTTCTGAAGAGGTGGCCGACCGCAATTTCTCGGGATCCATTTTATCCAAAGAAGATGCGAGACTTGCTTTATCACGACTCTCAGGAGGAATATCAGGTGCATCCGCCTGCTGGAATTGTGGACTCTTGGAGCCACAATTACGAAGCCGGGAAGGATATATTGATCGTTTCCCATGATATGACGGAAAGCGGTGCACCACGCGTGGTTCTCGACATGGCGAGGGCGCTTTCATCTGCTGGCAATTTTGTTGTTGTGATGGCGCCGGCAGATGGCCCGATGCGAAAATATATCAATGAACTGGGCGTTACCGTCATTGTCGACGAGCTTCTGTTTGAACGGCATGACACCGTTCTCAAATTTGGCAGAAATTTCGATACGGTAATTGTTAACACTGTACTCGGATGGCCGATAATATCTCAGCTTGCGGAACTGGTTCCAACATTCTGGTATATTCACGAAAGCGAATTTGCGAAGGATCTTTTTTCATCGAACCTCGATGCTAGGTACGCGCTTGAGAAAGCGGCTGGTGTCTGGGTTGGTAGTAAGATTGCTGGCGGCGCGGTGGAGCCATTCTTCCGGGGCTATTCCATTGTTCCGTATGGCACGTCAACGATTGGCCCGGTTTCAGAGCCATTTCAGTCAAGCCTAGGTGATGACAAAAACATCGTCGTCTCGGTGCTGGGCTCATACGAGCCACGCAAAGGCCAGGATCTGGCGATCCTGGCGCTGGACGAACTGGAAAAGAGCGTTCGGCGTATGTGCGAATTGCGATTGGCCGGGCGAATTCTAAATGTGGCGTATCACGGTCAGATCAAGCAAATGGCAGACATCAGAGTTGGGGTTTCCATGGAGGGAGCCCTCAGCCACGCTGACTACGAAAGAGCATTGCATGAAACGGATATACTTCTTGTCTCGTCACGCGACGACACCCTCCCCCTCGTTTCCATCGATGCCCTAAGGTCGGGCAAGATTCTGGTTTGCTCCACCGCTGTGGGAACCGCTGACTTCATCGAGGATGGTGTATCCGGCTATGTGGCGAAAGATGCCAGCCCGATTAGCCTTGCGGCCGCTTTAAGAAAAGCGATCAGTGACAGAGACAAATGGCGCGAGATCGGGGATGCCGCCAAGGCAGTTTTCGAGGCTAGTTTCTCGTCCGAAGCCTTCGCGGCAGAAATATTGCGCCATTTGGAATCGACGCGGGACGGTGATCGGAACCGTGCGGCATGAGGCGAGGTGAAATCTTGTCCCATCGGAGGTTGTGTAAGGAAATTGGCAGCCTCGAGCCGCACGGACGAGGTGGACTTCTTCGCCCTCGAAAAAGGGGACACGAATGATCGGCATTTTCGGAGCGTCCGGATTTATCGGGCGGAACCTGATTGACCATTTCAATCAGAGAGAAATCCCCTTTCGTGCGTTTGTTCGGCGGCAAGGTCTTCAACTCGCCAATATGGCGATTATTGATTTCGATGATCCTGCAACCTATCGCCACCACTTCGAAGGGTTAAGCGCTGCAGTGCTGCTCGTTAGTGCATCTGTGCCAGCCACGTTTGCTAATGACCTCGTGTCTGAGGTGGACCGAAATGTTATCCCGCATGTCAAATTTCTGCAGAGTATGCGCGGAAGTTCGATCCAGCACGTAGTTTATCTTTCGTCTGGCGGGACGATCTATGGGGTCCCCCAGCAGCCAAAAATCAGTGAAGAGCATCCAACCCTGCCTATAAGCACCTATGGATGCGGCAAGTTGATGGTCGAGAACGCCATTAGGACGTTGTCTGTAGCAGAGGGGTGGAGTTACTCGATTCTTCGTGCTTCGAACCCAATTGGAAAATACCAGTCGCCCGAAAAGGGTCAAGGTGTGGTAGCCGCCGCCGTTCGGGCCGCCTTTCTAGGTGCTCCGATTGATATATGGGGCAACGGGCAGGCATTGCGCGACTATATCGACGTGCGAGATCTTTGTGCCGCCATTGATGCCGTTCTAAAGCCGAAAGGACAGAAAAGAGCAATTTACAACGTTGGTTCTGGGAGGTCGCTTAGCGTAAATGAGGTAATAGATCTTTGTGCATATGCTTGTGGTCGCCATATTCGCCGCAATTACGTCCCTGAAAAGTCATTTCTCGTCAAGGATGTTGAATTAAACTGCGATGCAATAACGCGAGATACTGGATGGAAAGCAGATTTTGATATTTCCGGTGCAATACAAGATTTTGTGTGGGATTACAGGAAGAAGATTCAAGCCGCATCATGAATTTTACTCAACTTAGTGTTTCGCTCATTCGCCGGGAGGTGGTCGGTCGCTATCGTGGCTCTGCCTTGGGATTGCTGTGGTCGCTGCTCAACCCGCTATTCATGCTGGCTGTCTACACGTTTGTGTTCGGCGTGGTGATGAAGTCGCGCTGGACGATGCCAGACCAGCAGAGCGCAACACATTCCACCGGCGAGTTTGCGGTTGTCCTATTCTGCGGGCTGATTGTCTTTCAATTTTTCGCCGAGGTGATTTCGCTGTCGCCCAGCCTAATCGTAGGCAATGCCAATTATGTGAAGAAGATCGTGTTTCCGATCCAGATACTGCCGGTGGTTGCATCTGGTGCAGCATTGTTCCATGCGGCCGTCAGCTTGTTGGTGCTGCTGGCTTTCGCCTACATCGTCTTCGGCGGTATCCCAGCAACGGTGATCTTGGCGCCCGTGGTTTTCGCACCGCTGATTGTCCTAGTGCTCGGCATGGCTTGGATATTGGCATCGATCGGCGTCTATTTCCGTGACATGAGCCAGATAGTAACACCGCTGGTGACCGCCACTATGTTCCTCTCGCCGGTCTTCTTTCAGAGAACGTCGCTGCCAACCTGGCTACAACCTTGGCTTTCGCTCAATCCGCTCGCGATTCCCGTTGAGAGCTTCCGCGACGTGGTTCTTTTCGGTGTGCAGCCAAATTGGGCCGCCCTTGGCAATTACTCCATGGTGGCGATTGCAACTGCATTTTTCGGCTATCAATTCTTCCAGAAAACCCGAAGAGGATTTGCAGATGTCCTCTGACAGGTCAGGCAACCGCGCTTCCGACATAGCAATTCGCGTGCGCGATGTGTCCAAGCACTATGTCATGTTCGAGCGACCTGAAGACCGCTTCAAGCAAATGATAGTCCCGCGGTTGGAGCGGCTGATCGGTCGCCCGCCGCGCCGCTATTTTCGCGATTTCGCCGCGCTCTCCGGAATTTCGCTTGAAGTTGGCCGCGGCGAAACCGTCGGTATTATCGGCCGCAACGGCTCCGGCAAGTCGACCCTGCTACAGATCATTTGCGGCACACTGCAGCCGACGAGCGGCTCGGTCGAAGTCAACGGCCGTATTGCCGCGCTGTTGGAACTTGGCGCAGGATTCAATCCCGAATTCACCGGACGCGAGAACGTCTTCCTCAACGCCTCAATTCTCGGCGTGCCGCGCAGGGAGATGGAGTGGCGGTTCGACGACATCGCCCGCTTCGCCGATATCGGACCGTTCATTGATCAACCCGTGAAAACCTATTCGTCCGGTATGTATGTGCGTCTGGCATTCGCCACGGCCATCAATGTCGACCCGGACATCTTGGTGGTGGATGAAGCTCTGTCTGTGGGGGATGAGGCCTTCCAGCGAAAATGCTTCGCCCGCATTGAGGACATTAAGGATAAGGGTGGCACTATCCTGTTTGTGAGCCATGCCGCTCAGACAATTGTGCAGCTGTGTTCGAAAGCAATGCTAATCGATACCGGAGAACTGATTTCTCAAGGCAGACCCAAAGCCGTAGTCAATCAATATCAGCGGCTAGTAAATGCTTCTGGGGATACGGCAGCACAAATGCGAGCGAGCATTGTACGCTTGGCTGCCGTCCGACCGCACAGCGCGGCAGGTGTAAATGTTGAAAGGGAGAGTGCCGAAGACATAGCGAAGACCGTCTATGAAGTTGATTACTCCGCGCTTCCGTTGGCGTCATCGTCCTTGCACGGCCAAGAAGAGTTTTCGGATTATTTCGACAAGAGTTTACAGACGCAATCTGCAACGGCAACGGAAGAACACGGTGCACGTATTCACGAACTTCGCCTAACAACAATGGTTGGCAGTCAGGTGAATGTTCTTCAGTTAGGCAAGCGGTACGCGTTCAAGTTTAAAGTGAACTTTTCAGTCGATGCGGCCAATGTAGCTTTCGGCATGGCTTTGAAAACCGTTTCTGGCTTGATATTAGCTGGGGCAAACAATGTCGACAAAGATATTTTCAGGATAAAGAAAGTAAAATCTGGGGATACCGTTATGGTCTCCTTTGAGTTTAATTGTTTGATGCTCCCGGGTACTTATTTTATTGGAAGTTCAGTTTTTGGAAAAACTACATCTGGTAGCAGTCCGCTGCACAGAGTCATCGATGCTGTTGCATTTCGTGTAGCGCCGGAAGTGGACCTTCTTTCATCTGGGCATTTTGATTTAGGGACCTCTATAAAGACAGAAATTCTATAGTATTTCCTTTTTCATAGTTAAGGTGCCGTCGGGCGATCGCAGCACCCGTATATAGTCGAAAAATCTCAACGGCTCATCTCTCATTGCATCGATCGGCTTCTGTGAGTTCCAATGTGAAATGGCCGGGGACGATGTCATGCGATATGCCTCGCCCTCACTCTCGTCTTCGTACCAATCCAGATGCCTGGCATCATAGGGATAGTAAATTCGCAATCCCTTCTGCAGTCGATGGAAACGCTCTCCAGCGCGATAGAGAGCAAAGGTTGTGTCGATTGGCGCTCGTTGGTAAGCGATCTTAATTTCGTCGCGCGTGAACCAAGAAGGCTCTTTGTGCCAGAACTGATCAATGTGGCGATTCATCGCATGATTGTAAAGGGAATAGGTGGAAGGGATATCATGTATCCTTAGCATTGGCCCCACGCAGGCGATGTCTCTGAAATTATCCAACAAGAGGTCAAAAACAGACAATATATCCGGAGCCGCGCCGCTGAGATCGACGTCGCCATCCGTTACCACATACCTGCCAGGCTCGGCCCAATTGGAAAAGTACATCTCAATCGTGGTATTGATGTTGTCCAGCTCTTCAGGTGAGTTGATCGCTGTCGATCTAATGATTGTTACGCCAGATCTCTCTAAATTATCAAGTATCGACAATGTGCGATGATCGAAACTTCCGTTGTCGTGAATAACGATGTCAACATCTGTGCTGAGTCGGTTGTAGGAATCTACCACTTTAAGTAATTGATCGCCTCGGTTAAACGAGATTATGAAAATTGGTACTGGTCTAGACCGACATTTGTCAAAAGTATATATTTTCCGATCGGAAAATATATCTATATCATCTACTCTTTTAACCAGTGCTGCAGACAGGGCGTCGGTATCAATTTCCATTTCATGGATTTGGCAGAGGTCGGCAAGATCCGATCTTGACCACGTGCGATTGATGGAAACTGCATCTGCCTGAGGTCTTTTTGCTAATGAAAACCAATCACGAAATTTGAAGCCCTCACCCGCTACCTGGTTGGAGAACTCAACCCAAGCATTAGGAATCCCGAGTGATTCGGAGAAGATCAAGCCATGGAGCGAAGAACTGATCGCGTACTGGCACTGCGCAAGCGCCGAAATGAATGCTTTTGGCTCTTGGTGTACATCTAGAACTCTCACGCCATCCAATGCAGACAGGCTCTGTACGTACGGGTTTGTTTGATCCACGTAGTGAGGAATGACGGCCAGATCAAATCGATCTCCCAACTGTGGTTTGTCCACCAATATGTTAGACAGGAAACCTGGGTCTCCGAGCGGAATGTCGGATAATCTGCTCCGCAGGGCCCGTGATAATTCGGTATAGGAAAGTTTCCCACGCAAAGCCAAAACCCGAGATGGTGCTGGATTTCCTATCCCCAATCTAGGGTTCATGATTCCACTACCCCAAACGTATGAATGTTCGGTGGCGCTTGCAAGAATACTTCCGGCACCCAACAAGTGCTTGGAGCTTAAATTAGAAGTCCATTTTGTTTCTTTTCCCGATACGGCGCGGACTATTTCGGGGGAAAATTTATCCCCAACGTTGTTTATTCTAAGGAAGTAATTTAGAGGTATCATGCGTGAAGGTTATCTCTTTCTCGTGAAATTGATCGATATTTGACTATTAATTTTTTTTAATGACAAATAGAGATTCATTTTGGATCGACGATTCGAAGTGTTTGGTAAATCCAAATAGCTTCTGCAGGCGGCTAAGATGATCTGAAAATGCTTCCTTTGTCCATGCATGAACGTGGATGTCTATCCGGTGTTTTAGCCCATGTTCTGCCGCAGCTACTAACTGGTCCTCCGAAAATTTTGGCTGCGATAAAGGGTGAACGAAGCGACAGTGTTCTATGTAAGAGTCAAGAAGAGTTGGACCTCCGCCTGTTTGGAGGTCGCCCATTAGATGCTCAAACGTAGTCAGCGGGCGGTTGCGGTCAGTAGTGAATCTCATGTCTGGTACGGCGAAAACATAAACCCCGCCGGATTTGAGACGTGCCAGACCCTCCCTAATTGAGCCGAATGGATTTGCCAGGTGCTCGATAACATGGGCTGAGATGATAAAGTCGAGGCTTTCGAGCTTTGTCCCAGCAAAAGTCTCCGCATCGATAAATCCGCCTTGGGTGATGTTTGGGTCGGCAAAGTGAGTCTTCAAGGTCTCGTTGTCGCGGATATCGCCGTAGATCACAGTGGCCATAGACGGAACTGGAAACGGCCTGTTGCCTGCCCCGACCTCAATGCCGACTCCTTCAATAAAGGCATTTGAAACCACAGCTCTTGCGCCGATGACCTCATGAAGTCCGGCTTTATCTTCGGCCTGTCGACGATCGCGATGCAAAGCCGCCGCTACCCGAGCAAGCTCGTCATGCGAGCGTTTTGACCAAAACTCTATCGTCTCATCTTCATTTGTTTTGATCACGCTTTTTTGGCTCCTGCCTGCAAGTTCTCTAACCAAGTCCATTGGCCGCTGAAGGAACGGGAATTTCTGGGCAATCTCGGCTCTGCGCATCCGACTCCCTTACATCAATCTTTTTGGCGACCCAAGAAGTTCCGATGGACCCATCCGTAGGAATGGCCAAATCCACAGTAGGGTCTAGTTCGCACAAAAAACCTCTAGCTATGCCCTCCGCCCCGCAGTATGCGATACACCACGGCGGGGGCCGGGGATGGCACTTAGGGTAGATTGGTCGCGAAGTATCTTCGTGTTCGCACTCCGCTGGTGTCGATGCCCTTGAGCCTGGAGTCTAGTGCCGTCCAATGAATTCCCACCTTGAAGCTGTGTTCGGGCTCAGGCCACAGATGCGGCGCGCCTTCATCATGGTCCAGGACGTGGTCATGGTCTTGGTCGCCGTGGCACTCAGCCTTGTTCTTTCGCGGTCGAATCTTTCGTTCGAAGCGTTCTCCAACGAGGGTCTGGCGACATGGGCGGGCATCGTCGTCATCAGCCATCTGCTGTTCCGCTACAGTGGCCTCTACACCACCGTGTGGCGCTTCGCCTCGACGCCGGACTTTTTC
Organism: Mesorhizobium sp. M7A.F.Ca.US.005.03.1.1; assembly: GCF_003997975.1. NCBI lineage: Bacteria > Pseudomonadati > Pseudomonadota > Alphaproteobacteria > Hyphomicrobiales > Phyllobacteriaceae > Mesorhizobium > Mesorhizobium sp. M7A.F.Ca.US.005.03.1.1. The sequence continues at coordinate 15,074 of NZ_RZRO01000022.1, read as the reverse complement.
AACATCCTGAAGAGCTGCGCGATTTTGACGTTCACTCTTTACATGGCGTCGCTGCTGCTGCGTTTTTACCGGCCGGTGGCGGGGCTCAACGAGCGTCAGTTCATCGTCTTCTTCCTCGTCTCCTTCACCATCATATCGGCACCCCGGCTGTTCTACCGCTTCCTGCGTGACGGCGCGAGCTGGGGGATTCTGAGCCGCAAGACCGACCAGCAGGCCAAGCGCGCTCTGTTTGTCGGCCGGCTCGGCGAGGCCGACCTGATCATTCGCTTCACCCGCACGGCGCAACCGGCGGACTATTCCATCGCAGGCATCATGGCCACCGAGCGCGGCGCACCGTTGGGCACGCGGATTCAAGGTGTTCCCGTAGTGGCGACAATGCCGCGCCTGATCGATGTCCTGGAAGACTATGCGACCGGCACCAAGAGCCTGGACTTGCTGATTTTCGGTAGCGGCGCCGAGCACGAAATCGAGGACTATTCGGAACTTGTGCGCATTGCCCGGCACGGCGACATAAATGTGGTGCAGTTCTCAGGCCTTTCGGAGTTGGAACAGCACGGAAAGCTGGTTCTCGACACCGTCGAGATGGAAACGATCCTGCGCCGGCCGACGGTCGCGTCCGATATCCAGCGTATCGGCGCCTTTGTCGGCGGCAAACGCGTTCTGGTGACCGGCGGCGCCGGTTCGATCGGCCAGACGCTGGTCAGGCGGTCGCTGGAACTCGGAGCCGAGGCGGTGCTGGTCGCCGACAACTCCGAGTTCGGCATTTTCCAGCTGAGCCAGTATGTTGACGAGAAGGACCACGACCGCCTCAAGGTCCGCATCGTCGATGTCGCGGACCGGCGCCAGATAACGCGTGTCGTCACGGAATTCCGGCCGGACATCATCTTTCATGCCGCGGCCCTCAAGCATGTTCCGCTGCTCGAGGAAAACTGGGATTCGGCCATCCAGACCAATATCTTCGGAACGCTCGTTTGTGCCGAGGTCGCCGCCAAGTGCGGGGTTGCGCAATTTGTCCTGATATCGAGCGACAAGGCGGTGGATCCCTCGTCAGTGCTCGGCATGACGAAGCGGGCCGCCGAACAGATCATCAGCGCCTTGCATGGCACGCCGGCAGGCGAGACAAGCGGGCGTCGCCCGGCCACCAAGTTCATTGCAGTGCGGTTCGGCAACGTCTTCGGCAGCAATGGATCGGTGGCGACCATATTCCAGGCGCAGATCGAGGCCGGAGGGCCCGTCACCATCACCGACCGGCGCATGACGCGCTATTTCATGACCGTGGCCGAAGCCGTCGATCTCGTCATCATGTCGGCGGCCGACGCCGCGTCGCGGCAGAGCGGAGACGATTATGCCGTCTATATGCTCGACATGGGCAAGCCGGTGCCGATCCTTGAAGTGGCCGAAACGATGATCCGCTTGTCCGGAAAGAGCCCATACAAGGACGTCGCGATCCGGTTCACCGGCATAAGGCCGGGTGAAAAACTCCACGAAACGCTGCATGGCGAAGACGAGGAACTCGTCGAACTCGGCATCTCGAAGATTTTCGGCCTCAGCACGGACGTCGTGGAATGGTCGGATGTCCAGGTCGCGCTCACGGCGCTGCAGCAGTCGGCGAAAAACCAGGACAAGGCTGCCGCGCTCGCCGCATTGGCAGGTCTCGACCGCGCCAAGAAGGCCAGGGCAAGTGCACGTCAAGACCCGATTCCGAAGACCGCCGGGCAGGCGACCTAGAACAATTCCGGGAAAAGCGCACGGCGCTTACCTTTGGGAATTGCGCCAAATCAAAGAGATAGATCCAATCAGAATCAGAAAGCGATCTTGCTCGTGAGCAAAGATGTTCTGCGCATCGCGGTCCTGATGGGCACGAAAGACGGCGCCGCCTTCATCGAGGAGCAGCTGCAGTCCCTGCTCGAGCAGTCGCACCCTCTGGTCGACCTGTGGATATCCGACGATGGCTCCGCCGATGGCACGACCGCCATCATCGAGGCATGGAAATCCCGCTGGCGGCCCAAGGGTCGAATGACGCTCGTCGAGGGGCCGCGGCAAGGCTTCGCCGCCAATTTCCGCTCCATGATCGTCGATCGACGCATCGAGGCGGACTGCTATGCCTTCTGCGACCAGGACGATATCTGGGAGCCCGACAGGCTGGAGAGCGCTATCGACTGGATGCGGACCCAGGATGCGAAAATCCCGCTGATGTTTTGTTCGCGAACCGCGACCATGACGGAAACGGGAAGCCTTGTCGGCCATTCGCCTTTGTTTGCCCGGCCGCCAACCTTTCGCAACGCGCTTGTGCAAAGCATCGCCGGCGGCAACACCATCCTGCTCAACGCAGCGGCACGCGACCTGCTGGCCAGGGCCTGCATGCGGACCGGGTTCGTCAGCCACGACTGGTGGGCCTATCTCATCGTGACCGCTGCCGGCGGCATCGTCCGCTACGATCCGCGGCCGCTGGTGCGCTACCGGCAGCATGCGGCAAATTTGGTCGGCGCCAACGTGTCCTGGAAAGCAAGGGTGTCCCGGCTTGGCCGCCTGTTCAAGGGGGAATTCGCCGGCTGGACGGACCTCAACCTTGACGGTCTCGCCGTCAATCGCGACCTCCTGACCGAGGACGCGATGGTGTGCCTCGACCTTTTCACCCACGGGCGCGACGGCGGCCTTTTCCGCCGCTTGGCAGGCTTGCGCCGAAGCGGCGTCTATCGGCAGACCGTTTCCGGAAACCTGGGGCTCTATCTCGCCTTCATCCTGGGGCGCATCTGAACATTGCGACGGCTGCGTGGCGCGCTTGGTCAAGAGATCGGCTCATGCTACGTCGACCGGATTGACGACATTGGCCTGCGGCTTTGCCTCGGGACTTCGGCAGGGAGCACTATCGGCCGTTCATGAAGGCAGCCAAGCAAATCTTCGATCTTGCCGGTGCGGCTCTGCTGCTGGTGGCGACATCTCCTGTCTTGGCGCTCACCGTCCTTGCCGTTCGGGCATCGTCGCCGGGCCCGGCTATTTTTTCACAGGTGCGGGTCGGCCGTGACGGTCGGCTTTTCCGCTGCCACAAGTTGCGCACGATGTATGTCGGGACGCCGTCGCTACCCTCGCATGAGGCGCCGGCGGATTCCGTGACATCGGTTGGAAAGGTCTTGCGGAAGTTCAAGCTGGATGAGCTGCCGCAATTCTGGAACGTCTTGAAGGGCGAAATGAGCCTGGTCGGGCCGCGGCCCTGCCTGCCGACCCAGACGGAATTGATCGAGTGTCGCAGGCGGCTGGGGGTTTTGGCGGCGCTGCCGGGCATAACCGGCCTGGCCCAGATCAGGGGCATCGACATGTCTAACCCGGAACTCTTGGCGCAAACGGATGCTGCCTACCTCCGCACCGCGTCGTTCTGGCTCGATCTTCGGATCCTGTTTGGAACGCTCTACCGCTGAGCAGACCATGAAAAGATCATGGTCAAGCAAGAAAGTCAGGATCTGCTGAGCCGCGCCAGCTCGGCCAGCCGCTCAAGCGTGCCGGCTTCGGGCGTCCACCCCTGCGATACCAGCAGGGCGGGGTCGCATATCTGTGTGGCGGTCAGGCTGTCCCAGAACGCCCGCCTGCCGAGTGCGGCCACCACCGGCCGTATCAGCCCGGCCGGCACCGCCATCAGGCGCACAGGCCGCCCCAAACCTCTGCGAAAGGCGGTGATGACGGCGTCGACGGCGACCGGCGGCACATCGGCGCCGACATAGATCGGGCGAAGCGGCCCGGAATGCCTGAGCAGGTGCGACACTGCTCGCACCGCGGCCTCGGAAGACATCAGCGAGCGGATTCCGGTCAAGGCACCCGTCGGCAGCGGCAGCGGCGTATCGGCAAGGCGCATCAGCGTTGCCAGATTTCCCCTCATGCCACTTCCATAGACCGGAGGCAGGCGCAACACGGCGGCGTCGGAGCGGCCATGCGACGCATAGGCGTCCAAAACCGTGATCTCGCTTTCGCGCTTCGAGCGTCCATAGGCGCATTGTGGGGCAGGAAGCGTGTCCTCGTCGATCGTTGCGCTGACGTGCGCGCCGATCACCGCCCGGATCGAGGAGAGATGAATGAAACGTCCGCTTATCTGGGCCGCCGCTGCATGCGCCAGCCTTGCGCTCAGTTCCACATTGGCCGCCTGGTAATCGGCTTCGGTTGCATTTCCCCGATCATTGTTGAGGCCAGCGCAATGGACGACGTCAGTCATATGCCGGGTCAGTTCCAGAAAGGCGGCGGCCGGCGCATCGAAGCCGGGCATCGGCACAGCCTCGTTCTCCGAAGCAAGCCTCTCGGGATGGCGGGAGGCGAGGCGAAGCTCGGCACCGGCTTCGCGTAAGTGGCGCACGACAAGACGCCCGATGAAACCTGTCGCGCCCGTGACCAGAACCTTCATGGCCTTGCCCGAGACAGGTCTTGCGTGACTGGTGCAAGTGCCGGCTCGTCCAGCAAAGGAACATGGCGTCCGGAGGCGAGATATGTTCCGCTCACCAGGAAGACCATCAGCACCGAGTCCAGAATGTCATGGCCGACCAGGATGCCTGTCATTCCGGCCGTCAGATAGGTGATCACCACGACGACAATCATGGTGGCGCCGAACCGCTCGTTCGGATCGCTGCTGTTTCGCAAGACCCGGGCGGCATTTCCAGCGGCAACGATAAAGATCGCTGCCAGCGTCACGGCGCCCAGAATTCCTGCTTGCACCAAGGCGGTCAGGAAGCCGTTGTGGAAATGGTTGAAGCCTGTGTCCATCGCGAACTGCTCATGAAAGCCCTGTTTGATCAGAAGCTGGGTTGCACCCACACCGTGCCCGAACAGTGGCATGTCATGGAATGCTTTGAGGCCGATCTCCCAAAGCGCAACACGTATTCCCAACGAGGTGTCGTAGTTGCCGCTAGCTCCAAGCGCACCCCAATCGGAGCGCAAAAAGTCGACCCGCCCGGATATCGCCTGGAAGCTGGAAGCGGCGATCACGACGCCGACTGCCGCCAGCAGCAGCAGCAGGCGAACGGCATTCCTGCCCCTGAGCCTGTGCCGGTTGATCAACATGACGGCTATGCCGGCGATCAGCAGTGCCAGCCAGATGGTACGCGAGCCGGAATAGATGACGGCGATCGTCCCGGCCAGTGTCGCGTAGAAGAGGGGTGTCCGGGCTTGCTCAATACTGGACAAGGCGCCAGCCACACAGGTCACCACGGCAAGGCAGACGACGGTTGCGAAGACGATCGGATTTCCGGCTCCCCCCTCCGCCCTGACGCCAATCCAATATTGCTGGATGACGGCCATGAGCAGCGCGACAAAGCAGGCGGCCATGCTGGAAAGCACGACGATGCGGGCAAGCGTGGTTTTCTGCGTGTTGCTCCATGTCGAATAGGACACGGGAAAAAACAGGAAGGTGACGAGCGGGATAAGATGCGGCGCATCCCGGACAAACGAGTTGTTGACGATGGACGCCAGGAGATTGGCGGCGCAGTAGGCATAGATCGCGACCGTCATCCAGATCATGGGCCGGTCGGCGTTGAAGCGCCTTTTCCCTAAAGCAATCAGCAGGGCGGACGAAAGGCCTCCGCCATTGAACACAAAGCTGACCACCGACCCCAGAACCGGTGGAAAAAAGAAGCAAAGGATGGAGAAGTAGTTGTTGATCCGCGAAGGCGAGAATTGCTGTGTGAGGGATGAAAGCCGGCTCAATTTTCGGGCTCGCTGTTTTCGGCAAGTGTCATGCGGCGGATCTTGTTTAGCGAAGTTGAATGCGCTCGCCTCGAAATTGCCCAGGCCTCATAACGCGCTTGCCCGCTGCCGAAGCTGGTATAGCGGCCGCCCCCCGTTTTCGATAGTGTATCTGGTGGATTGCCACCGAAAATCGGCGGCAGGCGACGGTCGGCCAAGGGAAGTCGCTTGAAAGCCGTAGCCGGTCATTCAAGCAATATTTTCCCCGCGTTTTCTCGGTTGTTGAGCTTGCGGGCAGGAATTTCCGGGTTTGATGGTATCTGTGGAAAATTCATTCTCGAACCATGTGCGGCCGGGCCAGTCTTGCATTGTTCTTGACAACGGCGATCTGCTAGAACGCCGGCACGAGGAAGATTGTCCAGAAACAAGGCTCGAACCGGGCGCAAAAGCTCGATGATTTGAGGCAAGGTCTTCTGTTGGAAATACGAAAGAACGCCCACGGTCCATGACAACAGCGCTTACGCATCTTCAGCGGCTTGAGGCCGAGTCCATCCATATATTCCGCGAGGTTGCGGCCGCCTTTGCCAAGCCGGTCATGCTCTATTCGGTCGGCAAGGATTCATCCGTGTTGATGCATCTGGCGATGAAGGCGTTTTATCCCGCCAAGCCGCCATTTCCCTTTCTTCACGTCGACACGACGTGGAAGTTCCGCGAGATGATCGCCTTTCGCGATCAGATGGCGCAGAAACTCGGCTTCGATCTCCTGGTTCATGTCAACGAAGACGGCGTGCGCGACAACATCAATCCGTTCGACCATGGTTCGAACACCCACACCCATGTCATGAAGACCGTGGCGCTGCGCCAGGCGCTCGACAAATACGGCTTCGACGCGGCCTTTGGCGGCGCACGTCGCGACGAGGAGAAATCGCGCGCCAAGGAGCGCATCTTTTCCTTCCGCAATGCCCAGCATGTGTGGGATCCGAAGAACCAGCGCCCCGAAATGTGGAAGATATTCAACACCCGCATCGCATCGGGTGAATCGATCCGCGTCTTTCCGCTGTCGAACTGGACCGAGCTGGATATCTGGCAGTACATCCTGCAGGAAAGTATCCCGATCGTGCCGCTCTATTTCGCCAAGGAACGGCCGGTGGTGGAACGCGACGGCATGCTGATCCTGCGGGACGACGAGCGCATGAAACTCCGCCCCGACGAGACAGTGGAGAACCGGCTCGTGCGGTTCCGCACGCTTGGCTGCTATCCGCTGACTGGCGCCATCGAATCGGAGGCCGACACGCTGGAAGCCATCGTCGGCGAAATGCTGACGGCACGGACATCCGAACGGCAGGGTCGCCTGATCGACCGCGATGAAGCCGGCTCGATGGAAAAGAAGAAGCGCGAGGGGTACTTTTGACCATGCGCCACATCATGGCAAAGAGCCTCGCCCCCACCGACGGCGTTCGCGACTATCTGGCGGCGCAGGAGAAGAAGTCGCTGCTGCGCTTCCTGACCTGCGGCTCGGTCGATGACGGCAAGTCGACGCTGATCGGGCGCCTGCTGTCCGACACCAAGCAGATTTTCGAGGATCAGCTCGCCGCGCTCGAACGCGATTCGCGCAAGCATGGCACGACGGGTGACGACATCGATTTCGCACTGCTGGTCGACGGCCTCGAGGCCGAGCGTGAGCAAGGCATCACCATCGACGTCGCCTACCGTTTCTTTGCCACGCCGAAGCGCAAATTCATCGTCGCCGACACACCTGGCCACGAGCAATACACCCGCAACATGGCCACCGGCGCCTCGACCGCCGACCTGGCGATCGTGCTGATCGATGCCCGGCAGGGTGTGCTTCGACAGACCAGGCGACATTCGATCATCGCCTCGCTGCTCGGCATCCGCCACGTCGTGCTGGCCGTCAACAAGATCGATCTTGTCGATTTCGATCAGACGGTTTTCGACCGGATCGTCGAAGACTACGGGCAATTCTCGCGCGATCTCGGCTTCCAGACCATTGCGCCGATCCCGATGTCGGCCCGTTATGGCGATAATGTCAGCCGTCGGTCGGAAAGCATGGAATGGTATTCCGGCCCAACGCTGATCGAGCATCTCGAAACCGTGTCAGTCGACCAAGCGATGGTCGAACTGCCGTTCCGTTTCCCGGTCCAGTATGTCAATCGTCCCAATCTCGACTTTCGCGGCTTTGCCGGCACGGTCGCTTCCGGCTCGGTTGCGCCCGGCGACGAGGTCGTTGTCGCCAAGTCGGGCAAATCCTCGCGCGTCAAGCGGATCGTCTCGTATGGCGGCGATCTCGCCCAGGCGGCTGCCGGACAGGCCGTCACGCTCGTCCTCGACGACGAAGTCGAAATCTCGCGCGGCAACATGCTGGTTTCGCCTGCCGCACGGCCGCAGGTCGCCGACCAGTTCGCCGCCAACATCGTCTGGTTCGACGAGCATGCGCTGCTGCCGGGCCGCTCCTACATCCTGCGCACCGAGACCGACCAGACCAGCGCCACCGTCACCGATCTGAAATACCGGATCAACGTCAACGACTTTGCCCATGAAGCGGCCAAGTCGCTCGAAATGAACGAAGTCGGCATCTGCAACATCTCGACGCGGACGCCGATCGCCTTTGATCCCTTCGCCGAAAACCGCACAACCGGCGCCTTCATCCTGATCGACCGCATCTCCAACGCCACGGTCGGCGCCGGCATGATCCTGCACTCTCTGCGCCGCGCCGAAAACATCCATTGGCAGTCGCTCGATGTCGGCAAGCGCGTGCGCGCCGACATGAAGAACCAGCGGCCCGCCGTGTTCTGGTTCACCGGGCTGTCGGGATCCGGCAAGTCGACCATCGCCAACCTGTTCGAAAAGAAGCTGTTCGCCACCGGCCGTCATACTTATATCCTCGACGGCGACAACGTCCGTCACGGTCTCAATCGCGATCTTGGCTTTACCGATGCCGATCGCGTCGAGAACATCCGCCGCGTCGCCGAGGTGGCGCGTTTGATGGCCGATGCCGGGTTGATCGTCATTGTTTCGTTCATTTCGCCGTTCAGCGCCGAGCGGCGCATGGCACGTGAATTGATGGCCGACGGAGAATTCGTCGAGGTGTTCGTCGATACGCCCTTCGAGGAATGCGCCAGGCGTGATCCGAAGGGCCTCTATGCGCGCGCGCTGAATGGCGAGATCAAGAATTTCACCGGCGTCGATTCCCCTTATGAAGCGCCGGAAACCCCGGAGATCCATCTGCAGACACTCGGCAAATCGGCCGAAGAGATGGTCGACGCCCTGGAACACTGGCTGAACGAGCGCGACATTGCCGAAGACCAATACGATAGCGGCGGCGGCATCTGACGACAGGCTGATGCTTGAAATCTTCGAGCGCCTGGCCTTGTCGGCCGGGCGCGAGGTGATGCGCGTGTTCCACGCCGGCTGTGCGGTTGACCGCAAGTCCGACGCCTCGCCGGTGACCGAGGCGGACCGCGAGAGCGAAAAGATCATTCTCGCCGGACTGCGTGCCGCATTTCCCGATATCCCCTGCGTGGCCGAGGAAGAAGCTTCCGCCGGTATCGTGCCGCCCGACCTAAATGGGGCTTTCTTCCTGATCGATCCGCTCGACGGCACCAAGGAATTCGTCAACCGCCGCACCGATTTCACCGTCAACATAGCGCTGGTTCGCGATGGTGTGCCGGAGGTCGGCGTCGTCTTTGCGCCCTGCACGGGCCGCTTCTTTTCCGGCCTGCCGGGAAGGGCGGAATCTCTCGAGATCGATGGCGGCTACCAGATCGTCGGCCGCCGGCCGATCTCGGTGAGAACGGCCGTGGCGCCGCTGGCCGTCGTCGCCAGCCGTTCCCACAACACGCCGGAAACCGAGGCCTATATTCGCGACCTTGGTGCCGCCGAAATCGTCTCGGTCGGTTCGTCCTTGAAATTCTGCCTTCTCGCCAGTGCCGAGGCTGATGTCTATCCGCGCTTCGGCCGCACCATGGAATGGGACACGGCGGCAGGCGACGCCATCCTGCGCGCCGCCGGTGGCATGACGCGCACGCTCGATGGCCAGCCTCTGGTCTATGGGAAGCGCCGGCAAAGCGACGACGAGGATTTCGCCAATCCGCATTTCATTGCCAGCGGCGGGGCAGGGGTCAGCCCCGCCTGAGAAGGCCCGGTAGCTTACTCGGCCGCTGCCTGCGCCGAATTCGAGCCTATATAGTTGCGGATCGTCTCGATGATGCGGTCCTGGTCGGCTTCGCTGAGATAAGGGTGCATCGGCAGGCACAGGATCCGCTTCGGCAGGTCTTCCGAAACGGCAAGGCCGGTCGGCGTGCGCGGATAATCGCGATAAGCGACCTGGGCATGCAGCGGCTTCACATAGTAGATGACAGACGGAATGCCCTTTTCGCCGAGATGCGCCCTCAGCCCGTCGCGCTTCGGCGTCTCGATGGCGTATTGCGCCCAGGCCGAACGGCTGCCGTCCAGATTGCGGGCGGCGGTAACGACGTCGCCAAGCCCATCGGCATAGCGCTTTGCCACGACCTGCCGGGCGACCATCTCGTCTTCGAGAATGGCCAGCTTCTCGATGAGGATCGCCGCCTGTATCGTGTCGAGCCGCGAATTGATGCCGACGCGGACATTGTCGTACTGCGTCTCGCCCTTGCCATGAAAGGCGAACGAGCGAAGCTGTTCGGCCAGCGCATCGTCATTGGTGAACATCGCGCCGCCGTCGCCGTAGCAGCCAAGCGGTTTTGCCGGATAGAAGCTGGTCGAGCCGACCGCACCGAAGGAGCCGCACATCTTGCCGTCGAGCGAACCGCCCATCGACTGGGCGGCATCCTCGATCACCATCAGGCCTTCGCGGTTGGCGATCGCCATGATCGCCTCGTAATCGGCGGCAAGGCCAAACAGATCGACGGGAATGATTGCCTTCGGCTTCAGCCTTCCTTCCTTCTTGATCATGGCAATGGCCGCTTCGAGGCTGGCAATGTCGATGTTGTAGCTGTGCGGGTCGACATCGACGAACACCGGCTCGGCCTTGGCCAGCGCCACCACTTCGGCGGTGGCGGCGAACGTGAAGCTCGGCACGAACACCGCGTCACCCGGGCCGACGCCGGCTGCAAACAGCGGCAACAGCAGCGCGTCGGTGCCGTTGGCGCAGGCCACGACATGCTTGGTACCGATATAGGCGGCAAGCTTGTTCTCGAATTCGGTGACTTGCGGGCCAAGAATATAGCGGCCCTCGTCGACGACACGGTCGATCGCGGCCTTCAGCCGGTCGCGGATTCGTTCGCGCTGCGCGCCTAGATCGATGAACTGCATGTCGGCCTCAAAATGGGTTAGCCAGATAATCGGCCGCTGGTACCAGAGTTGCGCTTGCCGAGAAAGCCGGGCAGGCGGAGCCCTAAATTGCGGAAGTGTCGCAGTCCGTTACCAGTTTTCCCGGCGAATGTCAGTCAGATGCCGGAAATCCGGGCTTCGTCGGGCGCCATCCCGCCCTTATAGCCTTGGAAAGAGCCCCTGCGAAACATAAAGTGATCGATTGGGCTCAACTTATGTTGAGCGTTGCTCAGGCGATTTCATGTCGCCAGGGTGGATTGGCGCCGGCCCGCGACACGGTCACTGCCGCCGCCTTCGCGCCGAGCGCCAGCGCCTTATGGATGGCGTCTACCGACAGTCCGGAAATCGCCGCTTTCGTCAGCAGGCCTTGCTCGTGCAGCGAGGCGAGGATGCCGGCGTTGAACGTGTCGCCGGCGCCGACCGTGTCGACCACCTCGACCCTTTCGGGCACGACGGCAACCGCATGTTCCCTGGTATAGCCGACCGCGCCTTCGCCGCCATGGGTGACGACGATCAGCTTCGGGCCGCGGTCCAGCCAATTGCGGATGACATCCTCATGCGAGCCGGCTTCGCCGAACCAGTTCAGGTCTTCGTCCGACAGTTTCACGATGTCGGCCATCGCCATCATGGTGCGAATGCGCTTGAGGTGCTTGGCCTTGTCCGGGATGAAGTTCGGCCGGATGTTGGGGTCGAGCATCATGACGCGGCTTTCATGCTCGCGCCGCATGAACTCTTCATAGGCACTGCCGGCGGGCTCGGAAATCAGGCTGATGGCGCCGAACAGCATGGCTTCGATCTCGTTGCCGAGCTGCGGCAAATCGTCGATCGTCAGCATGCGTCCGGCGGTGTTCTCGTCATAGAAAGTGTACGTCGCCTGGCCGTTGGTGAGCTTGACGAAGGCCAGCGTGGTTGGCCGTGGCGAGGTGTGTGCATAGGTGGAACTGACCTTGCTCGCCCCAAGCGCATCCCGGAATTGGCCGCCGAACAGATCCGACGACAGGCCGGAAAAGAAGCCGGCCGGCGCGCCGAGCCGGCCAAGTGCGATTGCCGTGTTGAACACGGCGCCGCCGACATAAGGCGCAAAGGCCGGCTCGCCCGCTGTCGTCGTGCGCGGCAGCATGTCGATCAGGGCTTCGCCGCAGCAGAGGATCATGGCTTCTTGGTCTCCGGCGGATAGATCACGCCCTTGCGTATGATGATGTTGGCGTAGAGCCGCGGCTCGCTTGTCGCGACGATGGCATGCGCCGATTTGACCCGTGCATAGAAGTCGGCGCCGGCCAGCGCAACCACCTTGCGGCCTGGCGCCCGTTTGGCGCAGATCGCTTCGATCTCATGATGGACAGGATCGGCAAGCGAGGGATCGCCTCGGACCGAGGCGCGAAACAGCGCCTCCGGCACGGCGTCATCGACAGGCAGGACACTCAATATCGCGTCGAGTACCGGGATAAGAGGGTGGCCATCGGCGCGTACCAGTCGGGTTGCCTGCTGTTCCGCCGGATAGTTTCCGTCGACAAGGGCGATTTCGTCGCCATGGCCCATGCCGCGCAGGATCGCCAGAAGCTCCGGACCGAGCAGCGCCGGGATTCCGATCAGCATCAGGCGCTCCTGGAAATCGTCGTCGAGCCGATCAGGAAGCGTTCGGAAAGTGGCAGGCTGGCGCCGCCGAGCGCCCGGGCATGGATACCGACGGTTCCCTCGCGAATGGCGGGCAGCTTCAAGCCTTCGCCGTCGATCGTGGCGATTGCCGCAATGATGGCGTCGACCAGCTGGCGGCGCACCGCCTTCGGCATCCAGCCGTCGATCACCGCCGCTTCGAAATCGATGATCGAGGATGCGGCGACGATGGCGTAAGCGAGCGCCCTTGAGGCGCTGGCGATCCAGCCGTCGAGTTCGGGTCCGATCTCGCCCCAGTCTTCCGGCGAGGTCCACAGATGCGAGGCCTCGATGCCGCGCGCATTGAGCGCCTTTTCGAGCATGGCGATGGAAGCGACATCGATCAGTTGGGTCGGCTTGCCGTCCGGCCCGGGCACGGGCATGGAGCCGAGCGCTCCGGCATTGCCGGTCGGGCCGCCAAAAAGCCGGCCGTTCAGCACGATGCCGCCACCGGCAAAGGCGCCGATATAGAAATAGACGAAGTCACGCGCAGCGCCCGCCTGCCCGAAGACGAGTTCGGCGCCGCAGGCCGACGTGGCGTCGTTCTGCAAATAGACCGGAAAATCGCATTGCGCCTGGATGTCGGCCCTGATGTCGCGGTGACGCCATTCGTCCATCACGTCGCGCGGGGCGCCGGCGGTATCGGCCCAGTTCCACAATTCGAACGGCATGGCGATGCCCAGCCCGGCGATGCGCTTGTCTTGCGCGGGCGTGAGCTCGCCGCGCATCTGCCGCATGCCGTTGCTGACGAAGTCCACCGTCTCGCGCGGCGCCGGGTAGCGATAGGAATGCTGCAGCATCGAACGGACATTGCCAAGGAAGTCGATCAACACCAGTTCAGCGCTGCGGCGGCCGATCTTCAGGCCGATGAAGAAAGCGCCTTCGGGATTGAGCGCCATCGGGATGGAAGGCTGGCCGATCTTGCCGCGCAACGGCGCCTGACGCAGCAGGAGGCTTTCTTCCTCCAACTCGCGCATGATGACCGAAACCGTCTGCGCCGAAAGTCCGGTCATGCGGGCGATGTCGGATTTTGCCAGGCTGCCGTGTTGACGCACCAGCGACAGCACCAACCGCTCATTGTGGTCGCGCATGCCGCTCTGGTTGGTGCCGCGGTGAATGAGGCTGTCATTCACCTCGGGCGAACCGTGCCTCGCAATGGCCGTTTCCACCCTGTTCCTCCCGTCGTTTCCCCTCAATGCTTTTGGGCCAGAATGGGTGAACGAAGCAATGCTGTCAATAATAAATAAGAGTGATTTAATTATTGACACGGGCTTCGGCCTGGTGTCTGTTAAGGCAGCGTCCACGCTGGGAGAATTTCGTTGGATGCGCTGCAGGTGCCGGTTGGCCGGCATCGGAATGGTTCCACTGGGAGGAAAATCGTGACCAATACAAAATTGTTGAAATCGACCGTGTTTGCCGCCGCGGCTCTGGGGCTGATGGCGTTTGCCTCGTCCGCATCCGCGGCCGGTGTCGGCGCCTGCCTGATCACCAAGACCGACACCAATCCCTTCTTCGTCAAGATGAAGGAAGGCGCGACCGCGAAGGCCAAGGAACTCGGCGTCGACCTCAAGACCTATGCCGGCAAGATCGACGGCGACAGCGAGAGCCAGGTCGCGGCGATCGAAAGCTGCATCGCCGATGGCGCCAAGGGTATCCTGATCACCGCATCCGACACCAAGGGCATCGTGCCGACCGTGAAGAAAGCGCGTGATGCCGGCCTGCTGGTGATCGCGCTCGACACGCCGCTCGATCCGATCGACGCCGCCGATGCGACCTTCGCGACGGACAATCTCGAAGCAGGCAAGCTGATCGGGGCCTGGGCCGCCGCCACGCTCGGCGACAAGGCCAAGGACGCCAAGATCGGCTTCCTTGACCTGACGCCTTCGCAGCCGACTGTCGACGTGCTGCGCGACCAGGGCTTCATGATGGGCTACGGCATCGATGTAAAAGATCCCAACAAGATCGGCGACGAGACCGATCCGCGCATCGTCGGCCATGACGTCACCAACGGCAACGAAGAGGGCGGCCGCAAGGCGATGGAGAACCTCCTGCAGAAGGACAACACCATCAACGTCATCCACACCATCAACGAGCCCGCCGCTGTCGGCGCCTACCAGGCGCTCAAGGCTGTCGGCCTCGAAAGCCAGGTGCTGATCGTTTCCGTCGACGGCGGCTGCCCCGGCGTGAAGTCGGTGGCCGAAGGTGTCATCGGCGCCACTTCGCAGCAATACCCGCTGCAGATGGCTGCACTCGGCATCGAGGCGATCGCCGCTTTTGCCAAGGACGGAACCAAGCCGAAGCCGACCGAAGGCAAGAACTTCTTCGACACCGGCGTCAACCTGGTGACCGACAAGCCGGCCACCGGCGTCAAGTCCATCGACACCAAGGAAGGCCTCGCCAAGTGCTGGGGCTGATGCCGTTCTGACCGGCAT
>NZ_RZRO01000230.1:0-444 GCF_003997975.1 Mesorhizobium sp. M7A.F.Ca.US.005.03.1.1 | reverse complement strand
GTCACAATGTTGCTGGCTACGCCATCTGCGACGGCGGCCTAATGATCGACATGTCGCTGATGAATGGCGTGCGGGTCGCGCCCGACCTCGATTGCGCCTTCGTCGAGGGCGGCGCCACCTGGGCCGATGTCGATGCGGCCACCACCCCGCTTGATCGCGCCACGCCGGGCGGCCTCATCTCGGCGACGGGCGTTGCCGGCCTAACTCTTTCCGGCGGCATCGGCTGGCTGCGCGGCAGCCACGGCCTCAGCGTCGACAATCTGCTGGCGGCCGATCTGGTGACCGCCGATGGCCGCCTCATCCATGCCGACGCGACCCAGAACCCGGATCTCTTCTGGGCGCTGCGCGGCGGCGGCGGCAATTTCGGCGTGGTGACGAGCTTCGAGTTCAAGCTGCATCCGATCGAGCCGGAGCTGATGTTATGCGGTCCGGCCTATCCCGAAG
>NZ_RZRO01000229.1:0-454 GCF_003997975.1 Mesorhizobium sp. M7A.F.Ca.US.005.03.1.1 | reverse complement strand
GTCTCAGCCGGGCAACGGCTCGCTTCTGGCGACCCACGCCGACCGCAAGCAGCTGTTCCTTAACGCCGGTAAGCGCATCGTTGAATTGACCAAGCGCTACTACGAGCAGGATGACGCCAGCGCGCTGCCGCGCAACATCGCCAGCAAAGCCGCGTTTGAGAACGCCATGACGCTGGATATCGCCATGGGCGGTTCCACCAACACCGTTCTGCATCTGCTGGCTGCCGCACAGGAAGCCGAAATCGACTTCACCATGAGCGACATCGACAAGCTCTCCCGCAAAGTGCCGCAGCTGTGTAAGGTCGCACCAAGTACCCAGAAGTACCACATGGAAGACGTGCACCGTGCCGGTGGTGTAATCGGTATTTTGGGCGAGCTGGATCGCGCCGGGCTGCTGAACCGCGACGTGAAAAACGTGCTTGGCCTGACGCTGCCGGAGTCGCTGGATCAGTAC
>NZ_RZRO01000228.1:0-483 GCF_003997975.1 Mesorhizobium sp. M7A.F.Ca.US.005.03.1.1 | reverse complement strand
GAGCAACTGGCTCGACCGGATCGACAGGTTCGACCGGCTCTACTGGGGCAACAGGTTCGACCGGATCGACTGGAGCAACAGGCTCTACTGGAGCAACCGGCTCGACCGGTGATACCGGAGCAACTGGTTCGACTGGAGCAACAGGTTCGACTGGCGCAACCGGCTCGACCGGCGCCACAGGTGCAACCGGTAATACCGGAGCAACTGGCTCGACCGGATCGACAGGTTCGACCGGCTCTACTGGGGCAACAGGTTCGACCGGATCGACCGGAGCAACCGGCTCGACCGGCGCCACAGGAGCAACCGGTGATACCGGAGCAACTGGCTCGACCGGATCGACCGGAGCAACCGGCTCTACCGGCGCCACAGGTGCAACCGGTGATACCGGAGCAACTGGCTCGACCGGATCGACAGGTTCGACCGGCTCTACTGGGGCAACAGGTTCGACCGGATCGACTGGAGCAACAGGCTCTACTGGAGCAA
>NZ_RZRO01000227.1:0-489 GCF_003997975.1 Mesorhizobium sp. M7A.F.Ca.US.005.03.1.1 | reverse complement strand
TCCCCAAATCGGCCGGGTCTATCGCAAACAGGCCGGTATCGTTGAAATCCACCTCGAACAGATCGCGCATTGCCAGCCCCGCTGCAAAGACAAGCTCCGGTTCGCGCATCTTCTCGATCAGCCAGGGCATCACCGCCGGATCGCCAAACAGGCCGATCGATGCCGTTGCCGCCACGCGTAGCAGGGGTTGGCCAAAGCGCGTCTGCAACCAGGCTTTCGCGGCCTCGGGCGGCGTTGTCAGCAGGCGTATCTCGATCGCCGCCTCCGCCTGGTCCGTCTCCGTCAGCACGATCTTGTCGATCACTGGGTGCGCGGACCGCGCCTCGCCAAGCAGGCAAGCGGCGAAGGCGGCCGCAAGACGTTCTTTCGCCGTCTCGCCATCAAGGCCAGCCAGGACTGCCGGAAGCAGGTCGCGCCGTTTGAGCCCACCGGCAAGCCGAACGGCGCGCCGGCGGACATTCGCGTCGGAATGGCTGGCCAGATCATGCA
>NZ_RZRO01000226.1:0-458 GCF_003997975.1 Mesorhizobium sp. M7A.F.Ca.US.005.03.1.1 | reverse complement strand
TGCCTGTGGCGTTCGCCAGATAGCCTTCGACCTCGCCGCTGGCGTTGAGGCGCAGCAGGATGTTGTCGCCGCTGAGCGTGTCGTCGAGGCCGCTGTCGACACCGGGGCTCTTGACGTCGAGCGCATAGGTGACGCCGTCGAGGCCATCGGCGCCGGCGTCGACGCTGAAGACCGGCGCGAAGCTTGCCGACGCTGTATCGGGAATGTCGGTATCGTCGGTAATCAGCGGCGAAACAGTGCCGTCCGCTGTCACCGCCGGCCCGTCATCGTCGAAGTTGATGAAGGAGCCGACCTCTTCGCTGTGGGCGTTGGTGTTCGTCGTCGAGAAATGGAACTCGGAGATATCGAGCCCTTCGTTTGAATCGACCGATGATACCTGCAGCCGATCCATTGGGCTGCTGGTGATGACATCGACGGTGGTGACGTTGTCGAGTCCGGTGATGGTGACTATGCCCGTG
>NZ_RZRO01000225.1:0-561 GCF_003997975.1 Mesorhizobium sp. M7A.F.Ca.US.005.03.1.1 | reverse complement strand
GCCAGGTCATCTCGGAAGACCTCGGCATCAAGCTCGAGAACGTCGGCCTCAACATGCTCGGCCGCGCCAAGAAGGTGTCGATCTCCAAGGAGAACACCACCATCGTCGACGGCGCCGGCAAGAAGGCCGAGATCCAGGGCCGCGTTGCCCAGATCAAGCAGCAGATCGAAAAGACCACTTCGGACTACGACAAGGAGAAGCTGCAGGAACGTCTGGCGAAGCTCGCCGGCGGCGTTGCGGTGATCCGCGTCGGCGGTGCGACGGAAGTCGAAGTCAAGGAAAAGAAGGACCGCGTCGATGACGCCCTCAACGCGACCCGCGCGGCCGTCGAAGAAGGCATCGTTGCTGGTGGTGGCGTCGCGCTGCTGCGCGCTTCGGCCAACATCAAGGCCACCGGCGTCAATGCCGACCAGGCCGCCGGCATCAACATCGTGCGTCGTGCGCTGCAGGCTCCGGCCCGCCAGATCGCGGCCAACGCCGGTGCGGAAGCATCGATCGTTGCCGGCAAGATCCTTGAGAACAAGGGCGCGACCTTCGGCTACAACGCCCAGACCGGCGACT
>NZ_RZRO01000224.1:0-576 GCF_003997975.1 Mesorhizobium sp. M7A.F.Ca.US.005.03.1.1 | reverse complement strand
TTTCCATCTCCGGCGAGATGACGCCGCCGACGTAGTTCAACACCGCCTCGCCACTGCGATTGATGCGGCGCGTCTGCTCGACCGCGCGATGATCCATCCAGACGATGATGTTGCGTTCCGGATTGGCGGACTTGCTTACCGGCAGCGGCACGCCGCCCTCGCCCAGCACCACCAGCGAACAGGTGGCGTCGAAGCCGATGCCGGCGATCGCCTCGGGCGCCACGCCCGATTGCGCGACCGCTTCACGCGTGGCCGCGCAAACCGCCCGCCAGATGTCGTTGCTCGACTGCTCGACAATGTCGCCGGCCTCGCGCCAGACCTCGATGTCCCGTTTGGCCGAGGCAAGCAGGTTTCCCGTGTGGTCGAACACCCCGGCCCGCGCGCTGCCGGTGCCGACGTCGATGCCGAGGAAGTGGGACATTGGGGGAAACCTTCGGTTTAGGGCAGTAGGGCAGTAGGGCAGTAAGGCAGTAAGGCAGTACGGGAATAGGGGGATGGTGGCTTGGCTCGGGCCCGGGCATTGAACGGCAGAGCAATCCTACTGCCCTACTGCCCTACTGCCCTACTGCCCTACTC
>NZ_RZRO01000223.1:0-584 GCF_003997975.1 Mesorhizobium sp. M7A.F.Ca.US.005.03.1.1 | reverse complement strand
GTATGGCCGAGATCCTCGAGCATTGCCGCGGTATTCAAAAGGACCAGCGCATCGTCATCCACTGCCAGAATCCGCAGCGACGCCGTCTCAATGGCTTCCTCGGCAAGAACATCCGGCCCGCGCGCGAATTCCGAGCTCGCGGTTGCGATCGGCAGCCATAGTTCCGCTGTGGTTCCGGTTCCCCTGGAGCTCTTGAGCACTAGGCACCCGCCCATTTGCTCTGTCATCCCATGCACCATAGACAGACCGAGACCCGTACCTTTGCCAACGCCTTTTGTGGTGAAAAACGGTTCCGTCGCCCGAGCCAGCGTTTCTCCGTCCATTCCTTCGCCACTGTCGGCTACCGAGAGGCAGACATAATGGCCGGGAGCCAAGCCAGCACCATTGCTTTCGCCGACCTGTTCCATCCGGGCGGAAATGATGATCGTCCCACCATCAGGCATGGCGTCACTGGCGTTGACACACAGGTTGAGCAAGGCAAGTTCGATCTGACTTTCATCGATCATTACATGATCGAGCGAGAGCGGAAATTTCGTCTCTATGATCGCCCTTGAGCCCAGCGATCGTTCCAAGAGATCCTTCAT
>NZ_RZRO01000222.1:0-586 GCF_003997975.1 Mesorhizobium sp. M7A.F.Ca.US.005.03.1.1 | reverse complement strand
GCTCGGAACACGATTCATCACTGCGAGCAGTTCCCCTCCCACGTACTGCTTCCTGTGATGACAGCGATGGGGTCCCATGCCGGCAAGGCGAATTTGAACAGCTTGCCGCCTGGCTAGCCTACCTCCACTATTTCAAACAAACGGTGATAACAAGCTGCGATCGGTCGGGGAGCCCGTCGCTTCTCACATCAAGCAGCTTGCCCCATCGGCCCGCGTCAATCAGCATGGAATGGGGGTCCATGGATCGGCACATAATGGCGGTGAGACTCACAATTGATGTTTTGCACAGCGGCGTAGGCGCGCTGTCACATTGATTTAAGCAATAGGGAAATTGGGGTGGCAACGCGCCATCATTGAGTGCCGGACCTGCTAGAGAAGCACGGTTGAGTTTCTTTTCAAACAACTTAGCAACGGCACAGAGTTCATCGTTGTACTGTGAATGCGACGAACACACCACCGTGCAGATAGAATGCTGAGACCCGTCGAAATTGGCCACTCCATCTTGAATCAGTCTCAATGTCTGGGAGGCACTCTGAAGTGTGTAATGAACTAGGCCCGATTAAACCGCCAACGCCGCGATACGAAG
>NZ_RZRO01000221.1:0-641 GCF_003997975.1 Mesorhizobium sp. M7A.F.Ca.US.005.03.1.1 | reverse complement strand
CTTGAAGGCGACCAGCAGTTCGGCACCCAGCGCACCGTCCACGGCGCGGTGGTCGGTCGACAGCGTCACCGACATCACGGTGGCTATTCTGATCTCGCCGTTCTTGACCACTGCCCGCTCCTCGCCGGCGCCGACCGCCAGGATGGTCGCGTGCGGCGGGTTGATGACCGCGGCAAAATCCTTGATGCCGAACATACCGAGATTGGACACCGCCGTGGTGCCGCCCTGATACTCTTCCGGCTTCAGCTTGCGGCTGCGGGCGCGACTGGCGAGGTCCTTCATCTCGTTGGAGATGGTGGACAGCGTCTTTTCGTCGGCATGCCGAATGATCGGTGTGATCAGGCCGCCGGGGATCGACACCGCGACGCCGACATCGGCGTGCTTGTGCTTGACCATGGCGCTTTCAGTCCACGAGGCATTGGCAT
The DNA here is from genome assembly GCF_003997975.1 of Mesorhizobium sp. M7A.F.Ca.US.005.03.1.1. Classification (NCBI taxonomy): domain Bacteria; kingdom Pseudomonadati; phylum Pseudomonadota; class Alphaproteobacteria; order Hyphomicrobiales; family Phyllobacteriaceae; genus Mesorhizobium; species Mesorhizobium sp. M7A.F.Ca.US.005.03.1.1. The sequence goes on along the minus strand of NZ_RZRO01000221.1, from coordinate 216 downwards.
CGGGCACCGCCTTCAGCGCCATCGCCATCGCCTTGATCACCATATCGTTAACCGACAGCTTGTAGGCCGGAGCATCACCCTTGTCGGTCTTCTTCACCGGGGCTGCCGCATTGATCTGCGTGCGCAGCGCCAGCAGCGCATCGAGCTCGCAGTCGAGCGTCAGGTAGAAATGCGGAATGGTGGTCTTGGCCTCGACCAGGCGGCGCGCAATGGTCT
>NZ_RZRO01000021.1:9313-77079 GCF_003997975.1 Mesorhizobium sp. M7A.F.Ca.US.005.03.1.1 | reverse complement strand
GCATGAACCACGCACGGCTCGCCACCTTCACCGTCGGCGGCAAGGCGCGCTATGGCGCGGTCACCAGCAAGGGTGTCGTCGACCTGTCGGCGCGCCACGGCCAGTGGCCGACGCTGCGGGAGGTGATCGAGGCCGGCGCCTTGCGGCGGCTGGCGGAAGAGGCAGAGGCCTTCCCAGTCGATTTCCCGCTCGACGCCATTGCCTACGAAATTCCGATCCCTTCGCCGGAAAAGATCATCTGCGTCGGCGTCAACTACCCCGACCGCAACGAGGAGTACAAGGACGGCCAGGCAGCACCCTCGAATCCGTCGCTGTTCGTCCGTTTTCCCCGCTCCTTCGTCGGCCATGGCGCGCCGCTGGTGCGGCCGCCGGAATCCCCGCAGCTCGATTATGAGGGTGAAATCGTCATCGTCATCGGCAAGGCGGGCCGGCGCATCGCCGAGGCCAACGCGCTCAGCCATATTGCGGCACTGTCGCTGTGCAATGAAGGTACCATCCGCGATTGGGTGCGGCATGCCAAGTTCAACGTCACGCAAGGCAAGAATTTCGACCGCAGCGGCTCGATCGGCCCTTGGCTGGTGCCGTTCACCGACGCGGAGCAGATCGCCGACATCGCGCTGACCGCCCGCGTCAATGGCGAAATCCGCCAGCAGGACCGCACCAGCCGGATGATCTTCTCGTTTCGCAAGATTATCGCCTATGTCTCGACCTTCACCACGCTGGTGCCGGGCGACATCATCGTCACCGGCACGCCGACGGGCGCCGGCGCCCGCTTCGAGCCGCCGATCTGGCTGAAGCCGGGCGATGTGATCGAGGTGGAGGCCGATGGCATTGGCATGCTTCAAAACAGCGTCGTCGACGAGGAAGCAGCATGACCCCGGAGCAAGTGGAAGACGCCGCGGCACGGCTGTTCGAGGCCGAGCGCTCACGCCGCCAGATCCGGCTGCTCAGCCTCGATTTTCCCGAGGCGACGATGGAGGATGCCTATCGCGTGCAGGCAGCGCTGGTGACGCGCAAGATCGATGCCGGGCTGAAGCCGAAGGGCTGGAAGATCGGCCTCACCTCCAAGGCGATGCAATATGCGCTCGCCATCGACACGCCGGATTCGGGCGTGCTGTTCGACGACATGTTCTTCGACGATGGCGCGACCATTCCCGCCGGCCGCTTTATCCAGCCGCGCGTCGAGGCCGAGATCGCCTTCATTATGAAGGCGCCGCTGAAAGGCCCCGGCGTGACGATCTTCGACGTGTTCAACGCCACCGACTACATCACGCCGGCGCTCGAAATCCTCGATACGCGCATCGAGCGCGTCAATGCCGAGACCAAGAAGGCGCGTACCTTCTTCGACACGATTTCGGACAATGCCGCCAATGCCGGCATCGTCATCGGCGGCCGGCCGCAGCGGCCTGATGAAGCCGACATGCGCTGGATCGGCGCCATCGTCTCGCGCAATGCCGAGGTCGAGGAGACCGGGCTTGGCGCCGGCGTGCTCAACCATCCGGCGATGGGCATTGCCTGGCTGGCCGACAGGCTCGCCCGCTACGGCATGTCGATCGCTGCCGGCGAGGTCGTTCTCTCCGGGTCGTTCGTGCGTCCGGTCGAGGCGCGACCCGGCGACACGATCGTCGCCGATTTCGGCAGTTCGGGCACGGTCAGCATCCATTTCGCGAAGGGCTGACGGTTCCGCCAGTTCTTATCAATCGGCCCTATTCGCCATGCAGATAGGCAATCACCACATCGGCTGCGATGGCCGACATGCGCAGGCCGACCTCCCTGGTGATGTCGCCTTCGACGCGGCTCTGCACCCAGCCGAGGAAGGCGAAGGCCCGCAAGGCAGAAAACAGCGGCAGCGCGGCGATGTCGCGCGCCGTCAGTTCGCGCTCCTGCCGATAGCCCTTGAGCAAAGCGGCCTCGATCAGCGGATAGATCGCCTCATCGCGGTTCTGGTAAAGCGCGACGGCAAGGTCGTACATGTGCCAGCCATGGCCGCAATCGTCGAAGTCGATGATGCGGATCGCACCATCATGGACGAGCACATTCTCGCGCACCAGGTCGGCGTGGATGATGCCGAAATTGCGGGCACTGCGTTCATACGTCAATAGCGCGCGCACGGCCTTTTCGCGCGCCCGCAAAACCAGCTCCCGGCGAGGACCGTCGAGGAAGGGCGAGGTCTCGAAACGCCCCCAATTCGGGTTCGCGCCGAAGAAGCCGTCGAAATCCCAGGCATGGCGGGCAAAGCCGGACGGAGGCGTCCAGGCTGCTGTGACATTGTGCATGTGGGCGATGGTTCGCCCGATCTCGGTAAAGATCTGTCTTGCCTGCTCGGGCGTAAAATCCAGCGGCACGCCTCGCGCGCCGACGGCGCGGCCTTCCAGCCAGCTCAGGCAATCGACTTGCCGGGGTTGCATTGAGGCGTTCGCGCTGACAAGCACGAACAGATCGCCAGCCGGCGTGGCGACCGCAGATGGCGTGGCGATGCCGGCCGATTGCAGAAAACCCATCCATTGCAGTTCCGAGCGCAGGGCGGCGTCCGTGTGATAGCCAAACCGGTGAATGCGCATGGCGGCCGGCTGGCCATCGGGCAGACGGATCCGGAAGACCGCGTTCTCGCGGAATTTCAGCAGCTCCGGCTCACCCTCATCAATGCCCCAATGGGCGAGCGCGCGCCTGGCCAGCGCCGTGACGTCGGCTGCCGTCTCGGGTTCGGATTGCGCGGAGACTGCGCTCACGCCTTCACTCCGCGGACTTCGCCAAGCACTTCGTCGAGGACGCCGATCAGGAAGTCGGCATTGTCGCGGGAGAACGGCATTGGCGGGCGGATCTTCAACACATTGCCGTGGATGCCGGTCTTGCCCATCAGCACGCCGCGCTGGCGCATCCGGTTGGCGACCTGCTCGGCAATGTCGGGCGCCGGTTCGCGCGTCTTGCGGTCGTGAACCAGTTCGGCGCCGAAGAACAGGCCAGCGCCCCTGACCTCGCCGATACATTCATGGCGATCGGCGAGCGGGCGCAGCAGGTTGAGTGCATAGGCGCCGACGTCACGCGCGTTGGCAACGAGATCTTCCTGCTCGATGACGTCGAGAACGGCATTGGCCACCGCGCAGGAAACCGGATTGCCGCCGAAGGTGTTGAAATAACGGAAGGCGTTGCGGAAGGTCGCCAATATCTCCCTTGATGTGACCACGGCGGCGATTGGATGGCCGTTGCCCATCGGCTTGCCCATGGTGACGATGTCGGGAACGAAACCGGCGCGCTGGTGGCCCCAGAAATGACTGCCGGTGCGGCCGAAACCAGGCTGCACCTCGTCGGCGATGACCAGTCCGCCGGCGTCACGCACCGCGCGCATCGCGTCGTCGAAAAAGCCGGATGGGAGCGTCGGAAAGCCTTCATTGGCGAGCAGCGGACAAAGGATGATGCCGGACAGGCCGATACCGTCCTTTGCCAGCGCGGCGATGGCTTCGCGCACCGCGTCGCCAAAGGCTTTGCCGGTGGCCATCGCAGCCGGATGGCGATAGCTGTCAGGCGCCGGCACCAGCCTGACGTGGCGGGCGCGGCCGCCGACCGGCGGCATGCGGGTGCTGAGCTGCGAAACCGCCGCGGTGTTGCCATGATAGGTGGCGTCGGTGGCGATGATGCCCATGCGGCCGGTGGCGGCCTGCGCCATGCGCAGCGCGATGTCGTTGGCCTCACTGCCGGTGCAGGTCAGGATGGCGGTCGGCAGGCTGGCATCGAAGGTCGCGGTCAGCCGCTCGACATAGTCGAGGATGGCGGTGTGCAGATAGCGCGTGTGGGTGTTGAGCAGGCTTGCCTGCCGGCACAGGGCCTCGACCACATAGGGGTGGCAGTGGCCGACATGGGCGACATTGTTGTACGCGTCGAGATATTTGCGGCCGTCGGCATCGTAGAGCCAGACGCCTTCGCCGCGCACCAGGTGCACGGGCTCGTCATAGAACAATTGCGATTTCGCACCGAGCAGGCGCGAGCGCCGGCTAACCAGCGCTTCTTGCGGTTGAGTCATTGCGTCTCGAAACTCCGTTCTCTCCAATAAACCTTCAGACCTTCGACAGGCCTGCATCCAATGCTTCGCCGATCCTCGCGACATCCGCGGCGCTGACGATAAGCGGCGGCGACAGGATGATGGCGTTACCGGAGACGCGCAGCATGACGCCGGCCTCGTAGGCCGCCTCCGAAACCAATGCCATGGTCTTCTTGTCGGCGGGCTTTTTCGTCGCGCGGTCCGAGACCAGCTCCAGCGCCGCCATCAGGCCCTTGTACCGGACATCGCCGACGATCGCATGCTTCGCCTTCAGCCCCTCCAGCACGGCTGCGAGTTCGACACCACGCGCGGCCGCGTTCTCGTTCAGGCGCAGCCGTTTGGTCTCGGCAAGCGCCGCCAGACCCGCGGCACAGCCGACAGGATGGCCGGAATAGGTATAGCCATGGCCGATGGCGCCGAAGCTGGTCTTGTCGGCCTCGAAGACATCGGCGACCTTGGCGCCGATCAAAGTGGCGCCGAGCGGGAAATAACCCGAAGTGATCGCCTTGGCGATGGTCATGAAATCGGGCTTCACGCCGGACAGACGCGAACCCGACCATGCGCCGGTGCGGCCGAAGCCGGTGACAACCTCATCGGCGATCAAAAGGATCTCGTGGCGGTCGCAGATCTCGCGCACCAGCGGCATGAAGCTCTCATGCGGAACAATAACGCCGCCGGCGCCGAGAACCGGCTCCATGATGAACGCGGCGATGGTATCGCCGCCCTGGAAGGCGATTTCGTCCTCCAGCGCCCTGGCGCAAAGTTTTGCCAGCCGCACTGGGTCGGTCTCGTCGAACGGGTTGCGGAAGGTCCAGGGCGCAGGAATGTGGAAGACGCCCGGCAGCAGCGGCTCGTAGTTGCGGCGGAAATTGGCGTTGCCGTTGACCGACGCGCCACCGAAATGCGTGCCGTGATAGCCTTTCTTCAGCGCCAGGAACTTGGTCCGGTCGGCCTGGCCGCGGATCTTCCAGTACTGCCGCGCCAGCCGAAGTGCCGTTTCGACCGAATCCGAGCCGCCCGAAGTGAAAAACGTCCGCACCATGCCTTCTGGCTCGAACCATTCGCAGAGTTCGTAGGCGAGCTCGATCGACGGGCCGGTCGAGGTGCCGCGAAAGCCGGAATAATAGGGCAGCGCGCCAAGCTGGTCGGCGATCGCTTTCTTGATCGGTTCGCAGCTGTAGCCGAGATTGACGTTCCACAGGCCGCCGACGGCGTCGAGCACGGTGTTGCCGGCGATGTCGGTGACCATCACACCCTCGCCTTTCATGATCACCTTTGGCGGGTTTGCCCGCATCTCGGCCGGATGCGCCATCGGATGCCAGATCGGCTTGGCGTTGGTTTCGGTGAGAAAATTGATGTCGCGCATAATGGACTCCGCAAAAATCTCAGGCAACTGGGACGAGGTCGAAATGGCCGAGGGCCTCGGCATAGGAATGAGCCGGGCGAGCGACGTCGAAATGCACCGTGCGCATGCCGGCAGCACAGCCGCCATCGACATTGCGCCGCTGGTCGTCGACGAAGACGCAAGCGCCGGCCGGCACGCCGAGCGCCTCGGTGACGAAGGCATAGGCACGCGGGTCGGGCTTGAGGATGCCGGTGTAAGTGGCGTCGATGATCACATCGAAGAGGCCGAGCAACGGCAGCCGCTGGCGGAAGTCGGCGCCGTAGAACAGGTCGAGTTCATTGGACAGGATGGCCAGTCGAAAACCGGCGGCATGCACCGTGCGAATGGTGCTGTCAGCCTCCGGCCGCACCACCTTTTCCGGCTCGGCCCCTCGCGCGCGCCGGACGAAGGTCTCCATCGCCTGCCAGTCCTCGCCCACCAGACGGCCGACCTCGCTTGTGCGTGTGCGCCAATAGTCACGCTCGCTGATCTCGTCGGCCTGCATGGCGCGCCACAGCGGATCGCTGCCCGGATCGAACGGCCCGCGCCATTGCAGCGTCCCCGGCGCGAGGCCGAGCGCCTGTTCGGTCAAGGCGTGGGTCTCGAACAGCGTGCGGGTGACGACGCCGCCGAAATCGAGGACAAGCGCCTGGGCGGGAACAGCACTCACGCCGCCACTCCCTTGGCCGGCTTGCCGCGCGGGACGATGCCTTCCTCGACCCAGCGGTCGAAGATCTCGAGCGCCTTGCCGACGAAGTCGTCGCTGTTGATGTGAGCGTCGATCTCGTGGAACTCGACGCCGGCGGGAATGACCTTGCGCATTTCGTCAGTGAAGGCGGCCAGGGCTTCCGGCTCATAGAGCGGCTCGCCCTCCACGTCCCATTCCTGGATGCCCTGGGACGGCAGGATGAAGGCGGAGCGGCCTCTGGCGGCACCGAGCTTGGCGGCGATGGTCCTGGCGACCTGGCGGCGATCGTCGGCATCGACGGTGATCGAAGCGATCAGCCTGTTATGGGCATGAAACGGTCGCGTCGAGAATTTAGCCGGCAAATCCTGCCAGGTCGGCAGATCGACCATGTCGACCGCGCCGGGTGCTGCGATCTGCGGAACGCCGCGGGCGCCGGCATTCTCCAGCCGGTCGGTGCCGGAACTGACGACGGATCCCGCGAGATGATTGGTGATTTCCTGCAGGCTGAAATCGAACACCGCGCAAAAATGGTCTTGGCCGGCAATCGATTCGAAGGCACGGCCGCCCATCCCGGTGGTGTGGAAGACGGCAACGTCATAGCCGCGCTGTTCCAGCGCCGGCTTCAGCGTCTTCATGTAGCGCAGGCAGCTGCTGCCGAGCGAGGTCATGCCGATGGTCGGGCCTGTTGCCCGCGCCGACACGCGCGACGCCAGCACGATTTTCGCCGCGCCGACGACCGCACCACAGGCCTGTGACAGGACCAGCCTGCAGATCGAGTTGAGGCCGTACAGCCCGCCCGCCCAGAGGATCATCATCAGGTCGGGCGCGACGCGCTCGGGTGGGATGAGGTGCGAATAGGCGATGGTCGAGACGACGAATTTCGGCACGCCGAGCGGCAGGCAAAGCGCCACGTCGAGCGCCAGATCGGTTCCCATCGAACCGCCGATGGCGATGAAGGCGTCGATCTCGCCGTTTTGATGGAGCTTGCGCACCAGTTGCACGGCGCCGCCGGCCATCAGCGTCATGGCGGTGTTCTCGTCACCACTCGAAACGATCTCGGCGATCGTCACATCCACCGCCCGCGCCACGGCGTGCTTATCGTGGTCCGGGCTGTAGGGCGGGTCGCCGAGCACGCTGACATCCATCATCACGGCGCTGCCGCCCGACTGCTCGATGCACTGTTTCATGAACAACAGCTCTTCGGCCTTTGTGTCGCCCGTGCCGATGACCAGGATGCGGGGCGCTGTCTCCGAGGGCATCAGGCCTGCCTCCTCAGGGTTTGCAGGTTCTCGCCGTTGAGGCGCATCGAAATCTCCCGTGCCGCTTCCATCACCGCAAGTCCCCGTTCCGCGATCGCGGCTGCCGTCGTTCTGGCCTTTGGCGCGGCCACCGCGATGGTGCCGAGCGCAAAGCCATCCGCCCCGCGGATTGCCGCCGCGACGCTGATCACACCTTCCTCATAGCCCTGGTCGCAGATCGAATAGCCGCGCTCGCGCGCCTCGCCCATGGATCTTGAGATGGCGGCCGGCTCGATCAGCGTATGGGCCGTGAAGGCATCGAGCGAACCCGTCAGGCACGCCTTGACGGTCTCGTCGCGGGCGAAGGCCAGATAGGCGATGCCCGACGCGGTCGAATGCAAAGGCAGCAACTGACCGATGTCGATGTTGACCCGGTTTGCCCATGCTGGATGCTCGACGTTGACGGTGACCAGCCTGTCGACGCCGAATTCCGACAAATGCACGGTCTCGGCCGTCGATGCGGCCAGGTCCCGCACCAGCGGAACGGCCGTCTGCAGGAAGGGAAAGCGCGCCTCGCGGATGCGCGCCAGCCGCGACAGGCCGGCGCCGAGGCGATAGTGCCGCGTACCCGCATCCTGCTCGACGAAACCACGGCCGGCCAGCGCTACCAGCAGCCGCCTTGTCGTCGCCTTGTCGAAGCCCGAGCGGCGCGCCAGATCGGACAGGCCGAGCTCGGGCTCGTCGACGTTGAACAGCTCCAGAAGCGAGATCGCTTTTCCGACCGTACTCAAATTTGCCTCCCGGTTCGGGACAATCATTTAACGTGTGAATTAACTTGACAGGCATCAGCATTGTTTGCAAGTCTATATTCAAAATAACGGTTCAAATAATGAACCAACCACCAGAGTGCATGGGACAGGCCATTCGGCCGGCGAACTCAAGGGTTTGCAAACAGGAGGGATCAATGACAGCAGTCTCGGAACAGGCGCCGGCCAACAGGCTGCGCAAGAACAGTCTTGGCGTCGGCGCCATCACCTTCATGGTGATTTCTGCGGCCGCCCCACTCACGGCAGTCGCCGGCGGCACGCCGCTTGGCATGCTGATGGGCAATGGCGCCGGCTTTGCCGGCACCTATCTCATCGTGACCGTGCTGCTGCTTTTGTTCGCGGTCGGCTATGTCGCCATGTCACGCCATGTCGGCAATGCCGGCGCCTTCTATGCCTATGCCGCACGCGGCCTCGGCAGCATGGCCGGCGGCGCCACGGCGCTGATCGCCATCCTGTCCTACAACGCCATGCAGATCGGCGTCATGGGCCTGCTGGGCGCCGCAACCGCCGGCCTATTCGCCGGCTGGGGCATCAACCTGCCCTGGTGGGTGTGGAGCTTCATCGCCATCGCGCTGGTCGCCGTGCTCGGCTATCGGCAGGTCGACCTCTCCGCCAAGATCCTGACGGTGCTGGTGCTGTGCGAATATCTTGTGGTGCTGATCCTCGATATCGCCATCCTCAAGACCGGCGGCGATAGCGGCCTGTCGGCGGCGCCATTCAGCTGGAGCCAGATCGTCAGCGGCTCGCCGGCCATCGCCATCCTGTTCTGCTTCGCCGCCTTCATCGGTTTCGAGGCGACGACGATCTATGCCGAGGAAGCCCGCGACCCAAAGGTCACCATTCCGCGCGCCACCTATTTCTCGGTCGTGCTGATCGGCGTCTTCTACATGCTCACGGCATGGCTGATGGCGGTCGGCGCCGGTGTCGACAAATTGCTGCCGACGCTGCAGGGATTGCAGGATCCGACGACCTTCCTGTTCGGCCTGTCCGACCGCTACGCCGGCACGATGCTTTCGCAGGCGATGAGCATCCTGTTCGTGTCGAGCCTGTTTGCCGGCGTGCTGGCGTTCCACAATGCGGTTGCGCGCTACATCTACGTCTCGGGCCGCGAGAAGCTGTTGCCGCAGACGATCGGCGTGACGCATCCGGTGCACCAGAGCCCACATGTCGCTTCCGTCATCCAGAGCGTGCTCGCCGCGGTCGTTGTCGGCCTGTTCGCCGTGCTCGGCCTCGATCCGGTGCTGGCGCTGTTTTCGTGGCTGACCAATGTCGCGACGCTCGGTGTCATCGTGATGATGGCGGTGGCATCGCTTGCCGTGGTGATGTTCTTCCGCGCCAACCCGGCGGCCCACGAGAATGCGCTGAAGACCACCATCCTGCCCGGGCTGACCTTCATCGCCTTCGTCATCATCATCTATTTGATCGTCATCAATTTCGGCAGCCTGTCGGGAGCCGGCGGTTTCCTTGGCGTGTTCCTGCCGGGGCTGGTGCTGATCGCCGCGATCGTCGGCCTGCTGCTGGCCAGCGCGCTGAAGAGCCGCGATCCGGTCGCGTTCAAAAACCTCGGCCAGCCGCTGAAAGATTGAGAAAAGCAAAGGGGCGGCATGCCACGCCGCCCCTTACACCACAAGGGGAGTGGCGGATTTGAGCTTTGCCGAAAATATCACCGTCGAGGCATTGGAAGCCGATCCCTACCCGATCTATGCAGAGCTCAGGCGCAGTGCGCCGGTCGCTTTCGTGCCGGCGGTCAATCTTTGGTTCGTCACCCGCTGGAAGGATGTCGAGAGCGTCGCCAAGTCGCCCGAGATCTTCTCCGCCGTCGTCGGCTCGTCACCAGTTGAGCGTTCCTTCGGCAAGCCGACCATCCTGACCACCGATGGCGAGACGCACAAGCAACTGCGCCAAGGCGTCGACCCGAAATACCGGCCGCGCACCGTCGCCGCCTATGCCGGCGACCTCGTGCGGTCGATTGCCGAACCTTTTCTGGACCGGATCGCCAACCAGGGCTCCGCCGAGCTGATGGCCGATTATTTCGAGCCGGTGTCGACGCTCAGCCTGGCGCGCTCGCTCGGCCTTGCCGGCATCGATATGCCGACGCTGCGCCGCTGGTTCTACGGCCTTGCCCAGGGCGCCATCAATTTCGAGAACGATCCGAAACGGCAGGAGATCGCCGACGCAATCAGTGCCGAGGTCGGCGACGCCATCCTGCCGACGCTGGAAAGACTTGCGCGCCAGCCAGATGACTCGGCGCTGTCGCATATGCTGCATGACGGCATGCCGGAGGGCACGACGCGGCCGATCGACTTTCTGATGCCGAGCATCAAGGTCATCCTGCTTGGCGGCATGCAGGAGCCCGGACATGGCGCCGGCTCGATCCTCGCCGGCCTGCTGGCTCGTCCCGAGCAATTGCGGCAGGTGCTCGCCGATCCCGAGACTTTCGTGCCGAAGGCGGTCGACGAGGGCCTGCGCTGGGTGGCGCCGATCGGCACGCAGACGCGGCAGACGACGCGGGCAGTCGAGCTTGGCGGCGTGACGATCCCGGCCGGCGCTGCCGTCGCCGCCCTCGTCGCTTCGGCAAGCCGCGACGAGAGCCGCTTTGCCGATCCCGACCGCTTCGACATCAACCGCAACGAAGGCAACCATGCCGCCTTCGGCTTCGGCCATCATTTCTGTTCGGGCCGGTTCTTCGCACGCGAGCAGATGTGCCTTGCGGTGCGGCTGTTGCTCCAACGCTTCCCCGATCTCAGCCTTGTGCCGAGCAGGGAACCGGTGTTTCGCGGCTGGGAATTCCGCGCGCCAACCACATTGCATGTTTCCCTAGGAGTCCGTCACCAATGATCAGTCAGAATGCCATCGAAACGCTGCGCAAGACGGAGATCGGCGCGCAGGGCCTGTTCATCGATGGCGTGCAGGTCGAGGCAACAAGCGGCGCAAGCCTGCCGGTGACGTCGCCGATCGACGGCCGACCTTTCGCCAGCATCGCCGACGGCAACGCCGCCGATATCGACCGCGCCGTGAAGTCGGCGCGCAAGGCGTTCGAGAAGGACTCGTGGTCGCGCGCCACACCCGCCTTTCGCAAGAAGGTGCTGACGAAATTCGCCGAGCTGGTCGAGAAACACGCCGATGAGCTCGCCGTGCTCGGTGTGCGCGACAACGGCACCGAGATCGGCATGGCCTACAAGGCAGAACCGCTGTCGGCGGCAGGCACCATCCGCTACTATGCCGAGGCCATCGACAAGGTCTATGGCGAGATAGCGCCGACGGCCGAGAATGTGCTCGGACTGATCCACAAGGAGCCGCTCGGCGTCGTCGGCGTCATCGTGCCGTGGAATTTCCCGCTGATGATCGGTGCCTGGAAGATCGCGCCTGCACTTGCCGCCGGCAATTGCGTGGTGGTGAAGCCGCCGGAGATCGCCTCGCTGACGCTGCTGCGGCTGGCCGAACTGGCAAGCGAGGCCGGCTTGCCCGCCGGTGTGCTCAACGTCGTCACCGGGCTTGGCGCGGTCACCGGCGAGGCGCTCGGTCTGCATATGGATGTCGACGCCATCGCCTTCACCGGTTCCGGCCCGGTCGGCAGGCGGCTGCTCGAATATTCCGCTCGCTCCAATCTGAAGCGCGTCTTCCTCGAACTCGGCGGCAAGTCGCCGAACATCGTCTTTGCCGATGCCCCCGACCTGAAACAGGCGGCGGTCGTCTCGGCCAACGGCATTTTTCGCAATTCCGGCCAGGTCTGCGTCGCCGGCTCGCGCCTGCTCGTCCAGGCGTCGGTCTATGACCGCTTCATGGATGAGCTTCTCCAGGCAACGATGCGGCTGAAAGTCGGCGATCCGCTCGATCTCGCCAACGATGTCGGTGCGGTGTCGAGCGCCGAACAGCTGGACAAGAACCTCGGTTTCGTCGCCAGGGCCACGGAAGAAGGTGCCCGTCTCGTCACCGGCGGCCAGCGGATGCTGACCGAGACCGGTGGCAGCTACATGGCGCCAACGATCTTCGAGAATGTCATGCAGGACATGCAGTTGGCGCGTGAGGAGGTGTTCGGGCCGGTGCTCGGCGTCATGCGCTTCGAGACCGAGGAGGAGGCGGTTCGGCTTGCCAATTCGACCGTCTACGGGCTTGCCTCCGCGGTGTGGACCGCCAATCTCTCCACCGCGCATCGCATGGTGCGCGCCATCAATGCCGGCGTCGTCCACGTCAACACCTATGGCGGCGCCGACATCACCGTGCCGCTCGGCGGCGTCAAGCAGTCCGGCTTCGGCCGCGACAAGTCGCTGCACGCGCTGGAGAAATATTTGGAACTGAAGACGGCCTGGATCGCGCTTTGACGGCACGCTGAGCTCTCTGAGAATCTGACGACCTCCAGACGCGCGCAAGATCGCGCCGCGATCCGCTGCGGCCGGTCAAGCGGCGGCTTTTGCTCACGCTCTTGAAAATTTTGAGAGAATATTCCCGGCTTTGGCGAGAATGGCGAAACGCGTTCTTTGATAAACTTGATAGAATTTCTGAGGATGCGACCAAGGCTAGGCAATCCGCCTCGCTGCCATGACTTCACAACCGCAGAGATCAATCATGACTGACTTCAAGAACACTTTGCCATCTTCCCCCGGGTCAACCGTCAACCGGCGCAGTGGCCTTGCTCTGCTGTTCGCCTCGGTCGTCGCGATCGGCAGCCTGATTGCACCGCATGCGTCGTTTGCCGAGGACAAGAAGGCGATCAAGGTCGGCATCATCAGCGGCGAGGACGAGGACGTCTGGCGCGTCGTCGTCGCGCAAGCCGCCGAAAAGGGCCTTGCCATCGAGACGGTGGTATTCAACGACTACACCCAGCCCAACGAAGCGCTGGAGCGCGGCGAGATCGACGCCAACGCCTTCCAGCACCAGCCCTATCTCGACAACCAGATCAAGACTCAAGGCTACCACATCGTCCGTGTCGGCTATACCGGCGTCTGGCCGATCGGCCTCTACTCTAAGAAATACACGAAGGTTGCCGACCTGCCCGAGGGCGCGGTCATCGGCGTGCCGAACGACCCTTCCAACGAAGGCCGGGCGCTGCGCGTGCTGCAGAACGAGGGCGTGATCAAGCTCAGGGATGGCACCGGCATTCTGGCCACCACCGCCGACATCGCCGAGAACGCGAAGAAGGTGGTGATCAAGGAACTTGACGCCGGTATCGTCGGCCGCTCGGTCGAGGATCTCGATGCGGCCGTAGTCAATACCGACTGGGCGCTGAAAAGCGGCCTGTCGCCGGAAAACCGCATCGCGCAGGAGCCTATCGCCGACAATCCCTACCGCAACTTCATCGCGGTGAAGACCGGTAACGAGAACGAGGCCTGGGTGAAGACGCTGGTGGCTTCCTATCAGAACGAGGCGGTGAAGGCCGAGTTCGACAAGGTCTACAAGGGCACCGGCCTCAGCGCCTATTGATCCGGTCCTCGGCCGGAAGCCCGGTTCGAGAGCAACAGCGGTCCGCGCTCAGGCGCGGGCCGCGATTGCGTTTTCGGGAACAGGAATATTCATGAACCAGCATATCACGGCATCCGGGGAGACCGCCGATCCGACCCAGACCCGGCCCGACGCATCTCAGGATGTCGTGCGCCTTGTCGACCTGAAGCGCCATTTCGGTGTGACGGCGGCGCTCGACGGCATTTCGCTGACCGTGCGCAAGGGCGAGATCCTCGGTATCATCGGCCGCAGCGGCGCCGGCAAATCGACGCTGATCCGCTGCCTGAACGGGCTGGAACGGCCTGACTCCGGCGAGGTGTTCATCGAGGGCCGCGAGATCAGCCGGCTCGGCGAGCGCGACCTGCAGCCGCTGCGGCGGCGCATCGGCATGATCTTCCAGCATTTCAACCTGCTGTCGGCCAAGACCGTCGAGGACAATGTGGCGCTGCCGCTGAAGATCGAGGGCCGGCCGAAAGCCGAGAGGCTGAAGCGCGCCGCCGAACTGCTCGATCTTGTCGGCCTGTCGGAGAAAGCCAAGGCCTATCCGGCGTCGCTGTCGGGCGGCCAGAAGCAACGGGTCGGCATCGCCAGGGCGCTTGCCGCGCGCCCGGCGCTGCTCCTGTCGGACGAAGCCACCTCGGCGCTCGATCCGGAGACGACGCGCTCCATCCTCGCACTGCTCAAGGACATCAACCGGCAGCTTGGCCTGACCATCCTTTTGATCACCCATGAGATGGAGGTGATCCGTTCCATCGCCGACCGCGTGGCGGTGATCGACGCCGGACGCATCGTCGAGCAAGGGCCGGTCTGGTCGGTGTTTGCCGACCCACGCTCCGAGATCACACGCAGCCTGCTCGGCGCCATCAGGCCGCAGCTGCCGGCCGAGCTGGCAGCGCGGCTGCTGCCGGCGGCCGGTGCGGAAACCATCCTGCGCGTCGACGTGGCCGGCGAGGCGGCAAGCAGTCCGCTGCTGTCCGACCTTGCCACTGCTGTTCCGGGTGCCTTTCGCCTCGTCCATGGCGGCATCGATCATGTCCAGCAGCAGCCGGTCGGCACGCTGTTCCTGTCGGTTCCCGGCAGCGATGCAGATCATCTCGCTGACATCATCACATTCCTGAAGGCCCGCCAGGCGCGGGTGGAGGTGCTTGGCCATGTCGCCAATCCTGTTTGAGCTTCTGCTGCGTTCGATCTGGGAGACAGTGCTGATGACGGCCGCTTCCGGCCTCATCTCGCTGGTCTTCGGCCTGCCGCTCGGCTTGGCGCTGATCGCCACCGAACGCGGCGGCATTGCCGAAAGCCTGTGGGTCAACCGCGCGCTCGGCGCGGTCATCAACGGCTTCCGCTCGGTGCCCTTCATCATCCTTCTGGTGGCGCTGATCCCAGTGACGCGGCTGATCGTCGGCACCTCGATCGGCACCTGGGCGGCCATCGTGCCGCTGTCGATCGCCGCCACGCCCTATTATTCGCGCATCGCCGAAGTGTCGCTGCGCGAGGTCGACCACGGCTTGATCGAGGCAGCGCGCGCCATGGGCGGCAACCGCTGGACGATCATCCGCGAGGTGCTGGTGCCGGAAGCCCTGCCCGGCATCGTCGCCGGCTTCACGGTGACGCTGGTGACTTTGATCGGCGCTTCGGCCATGGCCGGCGCCATCGGCGCCGGCGGCCTCGGCGACCTCGCCATCCGCTACGGCTACCAGCGTTTTGAGACGTCGGTGATGATCGCAGTGGTCATCGTGCTGATCATCCTGGTCTGCGGCATCCAATGGGTGGGGGATCGGTTGGCGGCGAGGCTGGATAGACGGGGGTGATTGTTAGGCCGACGAACTAGGCGATGATGTCTTCTATCAGTGCTTGCAATGACGCTTCTGAACCGCTGAAACTGTCGATCATGGCTTGAATGACGCGATCCCGTTCAAGGATGTCGTCATTGAATATCAGGCCCGCGTGCTCGGCGAGCATCGCAAGGAAGGTGAGCTGGGTTCGGCCGTTGCCTTCGCGAAACGGATGCACGGCGTTGATCTCCGCGACGATGTGCGCCAGATGCTTCGCAAAGCTGGTGCCGTCGAGATGAGCTAAGCGGTCGGGATTGCCGAGTTCGCGAAAGACCCGCGCCATCTCGGTGGCGATGTGTTCGGGATAGCGGAACCAATTGCCGGCCTTGCCGATGCGGATGGTGCGCGGCTGACCGGCCCAGCCACACATCCTGGAACAGGTGCCGGTGCAGGCCGAGATAGTGACGGTAGTCGAGTTCGCCTGCCGGCAATGGCTCGTCAGCGCGAGTCAGGAACAGCGCGAGCTCGACTTCATCAAGCTCAGCCTGGTCGCGGATGTCCAACAGGTTAATGAGCACCGTCGTGCCGGGGTAGCACAGCGGATCGAACTCAGCGGCGTAGACCAACGTCTATTTCTTCTTGCGGATTTCTTCCTTGATGAGCGAACGCCGCTCATCACCGGACAGTCCGTGTCGTACGCCTAGGGCGAGTAATTTCGCCATGCGAGGCGATAAGGTCATGCCTTCCACGGCGCTGATTTTCTCGCCGCGCTCGCTGGTCAGCACGAACTGGCCGGTCTTGGCTGAACGACTGGCTCTTGAGCTAGGAGACTTCATTTCGAGACAATATCATAACCATTGAGGAGAGACCAAAATGATTTCCAGGGTAAGCCCAGTTAGCCGCGCAACCTCCCCCCCTCGGGATCGAAGAACGGTATCGGCGCCACGACCGCGCGGGTCGGCCTGCCGTCGATGTCGATGCTGAGTTCGGTGCCAATCGCGGTGAAAGGCAGCCGCAGGTGCGCCGTGGCCAGCACCTTGCCCAGGGAATAGCCGTGATCGCTGTAGGTGACGATGCCAGCGTCCTCGCCATCGGCCAGGACCCTGGCATCGGTGGCGGCCGGCGTGTCGCCGTCGAGGATCAGGCCGACCCATTGCTCGTCGAGGCCCTTGTCGCGAACCTTGAGCAACGCTTGCCGGCCGACGAAATCGCCCTTGTCGAACTTGATCCAGCGGTCGAGCCCGACATGGAACGGGGTGCGGCTCTCATCCATGTCGATGCCGTGCGCCGGATAGGCCTTTTCCAGGCCCAGCGTGAACATTGCCAGCACGCCATAGGGTTTCAGGCCAAAGTCCCGGCCGGTCCGCATCAGCGCATCCCAGACCGAAGCGGCCTCGTCGGCCGGCACGAACAATTCGAAGCCGAGCTCGCCGGTGACCCCGGTGCGCGAGATCAGCACCCGCGTGCCGTTGATGTGGCCTGACGTGAACGACCAGCGCTTCAGTCCATCTAGATCGGCATCCGCAATCAACGCTTTCAGCAGTTCGCGCGAGCGCGGGCCCTGGATGGTCGGGAAGGCGATGGCTGCGGTTATGTCGGTGACATAGGCTTTGCGACCCTGCGCGTGATGCAACAGCCAGGGCAGCATCTTCAGGCGGTTGACCGAGCCGGTTACCAGCATGAAGTGCTCCGGACCCAACCGAAACACGGTGAGGTCGTCCATGATGCCGCCATCCTCGCGGCAGACGGTGGAATAGCGGACCTGGCCCGGTTTCATGGCCGCGGCATCATTGACGATGACGTGGTTGACCAGCGCCTCGGCGTCCGGCCCCTTGATGTCCATCTTGCCCATGGTGCTGAGATCCTGCACGCCGACATTTTTGCGGGTGTTCAGGTGCTCGTCGGCAATGCCGGAATAAGTTTTGGCCGAGATGAAATCGCCCCCGACACGACCCATGGTCGCGCCCAGCCCGACGATGCTGCTGTAGAAAGGGGAACGCCGCTCAGCCAAGGAAGTCTCCATCATTCAAGAAAAACGGCAGCGCCAGCCGGCGCTGCCGGAAGGCATCTGTTGTCGTTCTCAGCTGCCGTAGACGTCGAAGGAAAAGTACTTGTCGTTGATTTCCTTGTACTTGCCATTGGCGCGCAGCGCGTCGATGGCCGCATTGAGCTTGTCGGCCAGTTCCTTGTTGCCCTTTTGCAGGGCGATGCCGACGCCGGGGCCGTGTATGGCCGGATCGGCGGTCAGCGTGCCGAGCAGCTTGCAGCAGGCGCCGTCTGGCTTCTTCAGCCACTCGGTCAAGATGATCGAGCCGTCCATCATCGCGTCGAGGCGGCCATTGGCCATGTCGGTGCGGGCATCGTCGCCCGTCGGATAGGCCTTGACCGTCGAGCCTTCATATTTCTGGTCGGCGAATTTCTGGTGGATGGTCGCGGTCTGCACCCCGAGCGCCTTGCCTTTCAGGTCGTCCGGCGAGGTGCCTGATATGGTCGAATCCTTGGGCACGGCGATGGCCGGCGGCGTCTGGTAGTATTTGTGGGTGAACTCGACCTTCTCGGCTCGCTCCGGCGTGATAGTGATGTTGATGATGGCGTCGAACTTGCCGGCCTGCAGCGCCGGTATGGAACCATCGAAATCCTGCACGCTGAACTCACATTCGGACTTCATCTCGGCGCACAGCGCCTTCCCCAAGTCGATGTCGAAGCCGCCCAGCGTGCCGTCGGCGCTGGCGTAGTTGAAGGGCGGATAAGCGCCTTCGGTGCCGATCCTGAGTTTTTTGTCCTGGGCGGAGGCGGCACCCGTGGCAAGGGTGAGGGCGACGGAAGCGGCAAGCACGAAACGACCGAAAAGACGCATGTTCGAGATCCCCGTTGAAAGCGGGAAGTCTACGGTCTTCCAGGCGCGCGGCGGAGACGGAAACGACATGCGCTGCGGCGATCACGGCGCGGCGAGCAGACCAGGCGAGCGATCGGTGATGTGTTAGCCGACGCGCTGCTTGTCGGTGGCCATCTGGTCGATGGCCAACTCCCCGGCCGAGAGGACAACGCCAAACTTTTCGGTGGCTTCCTCTGATGTGTAGTACCCCAGCGCCACGTCGCGCAGCACAAGATCGGCATCGCGCTGCAGCGGATCGCCATAGCCGCCGCCGCCCGGCGTGCCGACGCGCACGCGGTCGCCGGCCTTGAGCGCAATGTCCTGTTCTTTGGACAAATGCGGCGGCACGTGTTCCTCGCCGTTGCGGAAGACGGTCACCGTGTTGACGGCGCCGTCCTTGCCGCCAAGCGCGCCCTGCGGGCCGAACCGGCCATGGTCCATGACGAAGGAAGCGCGGGCGTCGCCGCGCAGGATTTCCACCTCATAGGCGAGGCCGAAACCGCCGCGATGCTTGCCGGCGCCGCCGGAGCCTTCACGCAAGGCGTAGTGGCGGTAGAGCACCGGGAATGCCTGTTCCATGATCTCGACCGGCGGCGACTTGGAGATGCCGATGGTCGAGCAGCCATTGGTCAGGCCGTCATGGCCTGAATTGCCGCCATAACCGCCGCCGGAGATCTGGTACATGACGTAGTCGCGGCCGCGTGCCGGGTCGTTGCCGCCGAGTGCGAAATTGCCGCTGGAACCGGCGGGTGCGGCGGTCACCTTGTCCGGCAGCGCCTGCACCATCGCCGCGAACACCGCCTCGGCGATGCGCTGCGACACCTCGGCGGCGCAGCCCGAGACGGGCCGCGGATATTTGGCGTCGAGGAACGTGCCTTCCGGCCGCTTGACGATCAGGGGTTCAAACGCGCCGGCGCTGATCGGCACATCCGGGAAAATGTGGCGCATGGCGAGATAGACCGAGGATAGGGTCGTCGCCAGCACGCTGTTCATCGGCCCGGCGCAGGGCTTTGACGAGCCGGTGAAATCGAAGGTCAGCGTGTCGCCCTGTTTTTCGACGCCGAGCGCGATGATCAGCGGCTCGTTGACCACCCCATCGGAATCGACAAACGCCTTGGAATGGTAGGTGCCGTCGGGAATGGCTGAGATGTTGGCGCGCATCTGTTCGGCGGCACGGCGGCGCAGTTCGGCGATCGCCGCGACAACAGTTTCGTCACCGTAACGATCCAGGATTCCATTCAGCCGATCCTGGCCGATCAGCAGTGCGGCGGCCTGGGCCCTGATATCGCCGATGCGCTGGTCGGCGACGCGGATGTTGGAGCAGATGATGGCGTAGATTTCCGGATCGAGCACGCCCTTCTTGAACAGTTTTACGGGCGGCAGTCGCAGGCCTTCCTGCTCCACGGCAGTCGCCGAGGCTGAAAATCCGCCCGGCACCGAGCCGCCAATGTCGGGCCAATGGCCGGTGTTGGATAGCCAGCAGAAAATCTTGCCGTCCCGGTAGACCGGCATGGCGAAGCGCACATCCATCAGATGGGTGCCGCCGAGATAGGGGTCGTTGACGACGTAGATGTCGCCTGGTTCCGGCGGCAGGCAACGGCCGTCGGCGATCATCTCGATCACCGTCCTGGTCGAATACTGCATGACACCGACGAACACCGGCAGGCCCTGGCTGCCTTGCGCGATCAGCGAACCGTCGACAGCCGAATAGATTCCGTCGGAACGGTCATTGGCCTCGGCGATGACCGGCGAGAAAGCGGCGCGAGAGAACGTAAGGTCCATCTCGTCGCAGACCTGCTGCAGGGCCGCCTGGAGGACCGAAAGGGTGATGGCGTCGAGCTTTGCCATATCAGGCCTCGCCAATGTCGATGATGATGTTGCCGTCAGCGTCGCTGCGTGCGCGGTCGCCGGGTTCGAGCACGGTGGTGGCATCCATCTGTTCGAGGATCGCCGGGCCTTCGATGATAGCATCGAGCGGCAGCTTTTCACGCGCATATACGGGCGTGTCGTGCCAACGGCCGGCATACCAGACCGGCCGGATTTCGCGCCGCGCCTCGTCCAGCGTTGCTGCGCGCCCCGCCGGATCGATCAGGCGCGACAGATCGATCGCCAGACGCACGCCGGTGACCGATGTATTGAGATTGACGAGATTGGCTCGGATTTCCGGCAGCTCGACCTTGAAGCGGGCGAAATAGGCCTTTTCGAAAAGCTGCTGCAGCGTTGCCCGGGTCACCGAGGAGGACGGCAGCGCCACGTTGATGATGTGGGTCTGGCCGACGAACTGCATGTCGGCGGAGTGGGTGACGCGGATCGTCTCCGGCTTTACCGCTTCCTTGCCGATCAGTTCCTCGCCTTCGTTTCGGTGCCGTTCCAATACCGCGTGAAGATGCGTTTCGTCGAGCACCGACACCGGCTGGTTGATGGTGTTGACGAAGTCGTGGCGCAGGTCGGCAACGACGCAGCCGAGCGCGTTGGTGATGCCTGGACGCGCCGGCACCAACACCTTGGGCAGGCCGAGTTCGCGCGCCAGGGCAGTCGCATGCAGCGGCCCGGCGCCGCCGAAGGCGAACAGCGCGAAATCGCGGGGGTCATGACCGCGTGACACCGAGACCATGCGGATGGCGCCGGCCATCTTCATGTTGCCGAGCCGCAGCACCGCGCCCGCCGCCTCGACGCCGGAAAGGCCGGTCGGCTTGCCGATTTTCTCCTCGAAGATGCCGGTGACGCGCTCTGATGTGACCGGGTTTTCGACTGCCAGCAGCTTCTTCGGCGCCAGCCGGCCGAGCACCAGATTGGCGTCGGTGATGGTCGGCTCGAGGCCGCCGCGCCCGTAGCAGATCGGGCCGGGATTGGCGCCCGCACTTTCCGGGCCGATCTGGATCAGGCCGGCCGCGTCGACGCGGGCGATCGAGCCGCCGCCGGCGCCGACCGTGTGCACCGCCACCATCGGCACATGGATCGGCATGGCATATTCGATCTCGATCTCGTTCGAGACGGCCGGCTCGGCATTGCGGATCAGCGCCACGTCGGTCGAAGTGCCGCCCATGTCGTAGGTGACGAGGTTTTCGAAGCCGGCACGTTTTCCGGTGTAGGCGGCGGCGATGACACCCGAGGCCGGACCGGACATGACAGTCTTGGCCGATTCACGTGTGACGAAGCGGGCCGAGATCATGCCGCCATTGCCGTTCATGATCAGGAAGTCGCGGGCATAGCCTTTTGCAGCCAGTTCCTTGCGCAGCCGCTCGACATAGCGCTCGAGGATCGGCTGCACCGAGGCGTTGACCGAAGCGGTGACGCCGCGCTCGAACTCGCGCGCCTCCGACAGCAGCGCATGGCCTGCCGTGATGTAGCCGTTCGGCCAGAGCTCGGCGGCAATTTCGGTGGCGCGCCGCTCGTGCGCCGGATTGGCGTAGGAATGCAGGAAATGGATGACGAGGGATTCGCAACCGGCCGCGATCAGCGTCTGCACCGCCTCGCGCATTTCGGCCTCGTCGAGCGGTGTGCGTATCGCACCCGACGCTTCGACGCGCTCCGACACTTCGAGCCTGAGATTGCGCGGGATGATCGGCACGAAGCTGCCGGTCATGCCATAGGCCTGCGGCCGCGTGCGCCGGCCAAGCTCGATCACGTCGCGAAAACCGCGCGTGGTGATCATGCCGGTTTTCGCCAGCCGGCGTTCGAGCACCGCATTGGTGGTGGTGGTCGTGCCATGCACGATGAGGTCGATGCCGTCGATCGGAAATCCGGTGGCGCCGAGCGCCGAAACGACACCGAAGGCCTGGTTGTCGACCGTGGTCGGCGTCTTGGCCAGATACACCCTGCCGCCATCGCTTCCGTCGATCAGGAGCAGGTCGGTGAAGGTGCCGCCGACATCGATACCGGCAACGACATTTCCCTGGGGATCGCGCGCTTGCGCCGAAATATTCTCTTCCATCGTCGAAACCCGAAATGCGCGGACTACGGATATGCGTCAGTTTGGAAAGCTGTTTTAAGGGAGCATCTTGACGCAAATATCGTTTGTATACTAATAAATTCCGGACACAAGAGCTTGCCGCTTTGGAGTGTGCGAACAGCACGCCGGGACCTGAATGGTCCGGGCGCGCAAGTGAAGGTTTGGCGCCCGCGTCCGTGAGCTGGGCCAGAAGGTTGGATTTGATGAACACCACATCCGCTCTCAATACCGTCGGCGCCCGACCGCTGCAGTTCCCGATTCCGGCCAATGTCTATGCCGAAACCGTGGTCTCGGTGAAGCACTACACCGACCGGCTGTTCTCGTTCCGCATCACCCGTCCGCAGTCGCTGCGCTTCCGCTCCGGCGAGTTCGTCATGATCGGCCTGCCCAATGCAGAGAAGCCGGTGTACCGCGCCTATTCGGTGGCGAGCCCAGCCTGGGACGAAGAGCTGGAATTCTTCTCGATCAAGGTGCCGGACGGCCCGCTGACTTCGGAGCTGCAGAAGATCCAGGTCGGCGACACCGTCATCATGCGCCAGAAGTCGACCGGCACGCTGGTGGTCGACGCACTGACGCCGGCCAAGCGGCTGTTCATGATCTCGACCGGCACCGGCATCGCGCCCTTCGCCAGCCTGCTGCGCGACCCCGACACCTACGAAAAATTCGATCAGCTGATCCTGACCCATACCTGCCGCGACAATGCGGAACTCACCTACGGCCAGGAGCTGGTCGCAGCACTTGAAAGCGACCCGCTGATCGGTGAACTGACCACTGGGCGCGTCACGCTCTACAATTCGACGACCCGCGAGGAATCGGCACGCATGGGCCGCATCACCGCGCTGATCGGCTCCGGCAAGTTCTACAGCGATCTCGGCATCGACAAGCTCAACCCGGAAACCGATCGGATCATGATCTGCGGCTCGATGCATATGCTGAAGGACGTCAAGGAACTAGCCGAAAGCCTCGGCTTCGAGGAAGGCTCGCTGAGCCATCCGGCGACTTTTGTCGTCGAGCGCGCCTTCGTCGGCTGAGCCGCACCAACATCTCGGAAGTCTACGTTTTTGACCGCACGGTCAAAAATTGCTGCTTTCGCCGCCTTTTTCGGTTATGACCGCCCGCAGGACTCGTGAAGTAGGGCTTCACGGGCTATCTTCGGCACACGTCGCTGAATGAAAGGGCAGGAGATGAGCAGCACAATCCGCGAAGCCGATGTCGGCTCGTCCAAGGTGACGCCGCTGCCGGCGCGTGCCGCCGCCAATACAGCCGTCCCGCACGATCATCGCATTGCGCGCAACCCCGGCATGAAGCTCGACCTTGGCTTCATGGAATCGGTGCGCAGCGTCAATCGCTCGGCGCTGGAACGGCGCGTCGCCAGCCTGACCAAGCGGCGCTCTATCAAGGCCGACAACCAGGCCGCCTGGCTGCTGCGCGCCGTCGCCTGCATGGATTTGACGACGCTGAATTCCAACGACACCGAGGAGCGCGTGCGCCGGCTTTGCGCCAAGGCGATCAATCCGTTCCGCCGCGACATTGTCGAGGGCCTCGGCATATCAGGTGAAACCATCCGCCCGGCCGCCGTCTGCGTCTACCACCCCTTCGTTGCCACCGCCGTCGATGCGGTGCGCGGCACTGGCATCCATGTCGCCGCCGTCTCCACCGCCTTTCCGCATGGCCTGGCGCCGCTGTCGACCCGTTTGCAGGAGATCGAGGCCTCGGTCCGTGACGGCGCCGACGAGATCGACGTCGTCATCCCGCGCGGCCTGGTGTTCGGCGCCAAGTGGCGGGAGCTTTACAATGAGATCGTCTCGATGCGCGCCGCCTGCGGTGATGCGCATCTGAAGGTCATCCTCGGCACCGGCGACCTCGCCACGCTGCGCAATGTCATGCTGGCCTCGATGGTGGCGATGATGGCGGGCGCCGATTTCATCAAGACCTCGACCGGCAAGGAAAGCGTCAACGCGACGCTGCCCGTCGGCCTCGCCATGGTGCGTGCCATCAGGGCCTATTTCGAGGAAACCGGCTATCTCATCGGCTTCAAGCCGGCCGGCGGCATTTCCACGGCCAAGGCCTCGCTCGACTGGCTGGTGCTGATGAAGGAAGAGCTCGGCCGGCCATGGCTGGAGCCGGACCTGTTCCGCTTCGGCGCGTCGAGCCTCTTGACCGACATCGAGCGCCAGCTCGAGCACCATTTGACCGGACATTATTCGGCCAATCATCGCCACGCGATGGCGTGAGCCTTTACCCCCACCCCGATCGGCTTTTGCCGATCGACCCTCCCAGGCGGGAGGGTGAAGGAGGCACCTGATGAACATTCTCGATCGCTATCACGCCATGGAATACGGCCCGGCACCGGAGGCCCGCAACGAGGCCGACGCCTGGCTTGCCGCGCGCGATTTCGGCAAGGCGCTGTTCATCGGCGGCGACTGGAAAGCCGCTGCCGGCGGCAAGACCTTCGAGACCAGCGAGCCGTCTTCCGGCAAGCTGCTGGCCGAGGTCTCGGACGCCAATGCCGCCGATATCGACGCGGCGGTTGCGGCCGCCGCCAAGGCGCTGCCGAAGTGGTCGGCAGCCTCAGGCTATCAGCGTGCCAAAGTACTCTATGCCATCGGCCGCGCCATGCAGCGGCATCAGCGCCTGTTCGCGGTGCTTGAGACCATCGACAACGGCAAGCCGATCCGCGAAAGCCGCGATATCGACGTGCCGCTGGCGATCCGCCATTTCATCCACCATGCCGGCTGGGCGCAGGCGCTGGACAGGGATTTCCCCGGCCATAGGGGTGTCGGCGTCGTCGGCCAGATCATCCCGTGGAACTTTCCGTTGCTGATGCTGGCCTGGAAGATCGCGCCGGCGCTCGCCGCCGGCTGCACCGTGGTGCTGAAGCCGGCCGAGTTCACGCCGCTGACCGCCATCCTGTTCGCCGAGATTTGCGAGCGTGCCGGCGTGCCGAAGGGCGTCGTCAACATCGTCCAGGGCGGCCCTGAGGCCGGCGTCGCCATCGTCAACCATCCCGGCGTCCAGAAGATCGCCTTTACCGGCTCTTCCGAGGTCGGCAAGATCATCCGCAAGGCCACCGCCGGCTCGGGCAAGAAACTGTCGCTGGAGCTCGGCGGCAAATCGGCTTTCATCGTCTTCGAGGATGCCGATCTCGACAGCGCCGTCGAAGGCCTGGTCGACGGCATCTGGTTCAACCAGGGCCAGGTCTGCTGCGCCGGTTCGCGGCTCCTGGCGCAGGAAGGCATAGCCGACGCCCTGATCGCCAAGGTCAAGACGCGGATGAGCCGGCTGCGCGTCGGCAGCCCGCTGGACAAGAACACCGATATCGGTCCGCTCGTCGATCTGACCCAGCTCGAGCGCGTCAAGGGCCTGGTTGCCGAAGGCGCCAGACAGGGCGCTGTCTGCTGGCAGCCGGATGCCGCACTGCCGTCCTCCGGCTACTACCTTCTGCCGACGCTCGCCACAGGTGTTTCGCCGGCTAACATATTGGCGCAAGAAGAGGTGTTCGGCCCTGTTCTGGCGACCATGACCTTCCGCAACACCGAGGAAGCGATCGAGCTCGCCAACAACACGCGCTATGGCCTCGCCGCCTCGGTGTGGAGCGAGAACGTCAACCTTGCCCTGCACGTCGCGCCGCAATTGAAGGCCGGCGTGGTCTGGGTCAACGGCACCAACATGTTCGACGCCGCCTGTGGCTTCGGCGGCTACCGCGAGAGTGGTTTCGGTCGTGAGGGCGGGCGCGAGGGCATGTTCGAATATCTCACGGCAAAATTGCCGCTCGGCCCGGTCATCAAGCCGGCGACGATGTCGGCGCAACCGGTCGAGCAGGCCGATGGCGCGGCAATCGACCGTACGGCAAAGCTGTTCATCGGCGGCAAGCAGGTACGGCCGGACGGCAATTATTCGCTGGCTGTCGCCACCGCCAAGGGCAAGCTTGCCGGCGAAGTTGGGCTTGGTAGCCGCAAGGATATCCGCGATGCCGTCTCCGCCGCCCGCGGTGCCAAGGCCTGGCCGGAGGCGACCGCCTATAACAGGTCCCAGGTGCTCTATTATCTGGCCGAGAACCTTTCCGGCCGCGCCGGCGAGTTCGCCGCCCGTCTCACCGAATTGACCGGCGCCACGCCCAAGGCTGCGCGGGAAGAGGTAGAACAATCCATCGAG
Organism: Mesorhizobium sp. M7A.F.Ca.US.005.03.1.1; assembly: GCF_003997975.1. Lineage (NCBI taxonomy): Bacteria > Pseudomonadati > Pseudomonadota > Alphaproteobacteria > Hyphomicrobiales > Phyllobacteriaceae > Mesorhizobium > Mesorhizobium sp. M7A.F.Ca.US.005.03.1.1. Next base: position 50,713 of record NZ_RZRO01000021.1, on the reverse strand, counting down.
CGGCTGTTCCTCTATGCCGGTCTGGCCGACAAATTCGAGGGCCGCGTGCACCAACCGCCCGCGCGTGCCGTGACATTGGCGCTGCACGAGCCGGTCGGCGTCGTCGGCATCGTCGCGCCGGATGCCTCGCCGCTGCTCGGCCTGATCTCGCTGATTGCACCCGCACTCGCGATGGGCAACACCGTGGTCGCAGTGCCGTCGGAGCGCTACCCGCTGCTGGCGACCGATCTTTACCAGGTCATCGAATATTCCGACATTCCCTCAGGCGCCATCAACATCGTCACCGGTCGCAGCGCCGAACTCGCCGGCGTGCTGGCCAAGCATGACGATGTCGACGGGCTTTGGGTGTTCGCCGATGCCGAGACCTGCGCCAAGGCGGAAGCCGAGTCCATCGGCAACCTCAAGCGCGTCTGGAGCGGCAATGGCCGCGGCATCGACTGGGCATCCGACCAAGCCGCCGGCGACGCCTTCCTACGCCGCGCCGTCGAGGTCAAGAATGTCTGGGTGCCTTACGGCGATTGATGGCCTGCCGGTACTGTTCAGATCGTGTTCGGGCTTGACGCCCGGACAGATGTTCTTTAACGAGAAAAAACATCTTTATCAGTGAACGGTCAACGGCGCAGGCTGCACGATCACGCGTGACTGGCACATGACGCCTTGGCCAGCCGCAGGTAGACCCGGACTATCCCAGCGGACGAGGAGAACAGCATGGCGGATCTGGCAGGCAAGGTCGTTGTCGTCACGGCAGCGGCGCAAGGGATCGGCAAGGCGAGCGCACTGGCCTTCGCAAAAGCCGGCGCCATCGTCTACGCCACCGACATCAACGAGACGCTGCTGGCGGAACTCGCCAAGACGCCAGGGATCAAGACCCGCAAGCTGGACGTGCTCAACGACGAAGCCGTCAACGCCGCCTTTGCCGAGATCGGTGTCGTCGACGTGCTGTTCAATTGCGCCGGTTTCGTCCATTCGGGCTCGATCCTGGAGATGAAGGACGGCGACCTCGATTTCGCGCTGAACCTCAATGTCCGCGCCATGATCCGCACCAGCCGGGCCGTGCTGCCCGGCATGCTGGAACGCGGCGACGGATCGATCATCAACATGGCCTCGCTGGCCAGTTCCACCAAGGGCGTGCCCAACCGCTTCGTCTATGGCCTGACCAAGGCCGCGGTCATCGGCCTGACCAAGGCGATAGCCGCCGACTATGTCGGCAAGGGCATACGCTGCAACGCCATCTGCCCCGGCACGGTCGAGAGCCCGTCGCTGCAGGACCGCATGCACGCGCAAGGCGACTATGATGCCGCCCGCGCCGCCTTCATCGCCCGCCAGCCGATGGGCCGGCTCGGCACGCCGGAGGAAATCGCCGATCTGGCCGTCTACCTGGCCGGCGCCACGTACACGTCCGGGCAGGCCTACAATATCGACGGCGGCTGGTCGATCTGACTGCGGAAATCTTGCGTGGGCCGGACGATCTGGCCCGTTGCCGGCGTTCAACAGGGGATCGAACAGTCTGAAAATCCCGCGCGCCGGCTATCTTGTATGGCGATCGCGCTTGTCCGTAGTCAGGTCGGTGAGTACGGTCCGCCGGTTCCTTGAAGGAGCAATCGCCTTGGCGGAAAGTTTGCAAAAGGCCGCGAGGCCGCAATCAGGAGAAGGATTTAGATGAAACTGCTGCGCTATGGCGAGGTGGGAAGCGAACGTCCCGGCCTGCTCGATGCGGATGGAACGATCCGTGATCTCTCCGCTCACGTCACCGATATCGGCGGCAAGGCACTCGATCCGGCATCGCTGGCAGCACTCGCCAAGCTAGATCCGAAGTCGCTGCCGGCGGTTTCCGGCAGCCCGCGCCTCGGCGCCTGCGTTGCCGGCACGGGCAAGTTCATCTGCATCGGCCTGAACTATTCCGACCACGCCGCCGAGACCGGCGCTACCGTGCCGCCGGAGCCGATCATCTTCATGAAGGCAAGCTCGGCCATTGTCGGGCCGGATGACGACGTGCTGATCCCCCGCGGCTCGGAGAAGACCGACTGGGAAGTCGAGCTGGCCGTGATCATCGGCAAAACCGCCAAATATGTCAGCGAAGCCGACGCGCTCGACTATGTCGCCGGCTATAGCGTCGCCCACGACGTCTCAGAGCGCGCCTTCCAGGCCGAGCGCCAGGGCCAGTGGACCAAGGGCAAGAGCTGCGACACATTCGGCCCTACCGGCCCATGGCTGGTGACCAAGGACGAGGTAGCCGATCCGCAGAACCTCAAAATGTGGCTGACCGTCAACGGCAAGACGATGCAGAACGGCTCGACCAAGACCATGGTCTATGGCGTCAAGTATCTGGTGTCCTATCTCAGCCAGTTCATGTCGCTGCACCCCGGCGACATCATCTCCACCGGCACGCCGCCCGGCGTCGGGCTGGGCATGAAGCCGCCGGTGTTCTTGAAGGCCGGCGATGTGGTTGAACTGGGCATTGAAGGCCTGGGGCAGCAGAAGCAGACGTTCAAGGCGGACGTTTAGGCAGTACATTTCGGGGTCAGCGCTGCCCCTTCATCCGGCCGCTTCGCGGCCACCTTCTCCCCGCTGGGGAGAAGAGACTGGCGTCGGCGCTGGCAATCTCCTCTCCCCTCGGGGAGAGGTCAGCCGAGCGAAACGGAGGCTGGGTGAGGGCCAGCGCCGGCGTATCTACTTCAGCACCTTCCCATCCGTACCAAACCGATACGTCTTCGCCGGATCCGGCGTCGCATACAGCGTGGCACCCGGCTCGGCATCGTAAACACCAAAAATCCGCACGGTGATCAGCCCGGCCTTCTCGCAGTCGAGATAGAGGTTGGTGTCGGCGCCGAGATGCTCGGCGTGCACCACCGTTCCCTTCCAGGAGCCGGATTTCGGATCGACGGTCAGATGTTCCGGCCGCACGCCGATTGTCTTGGCGGTTTCGCCGAGACGGGCGCCGTCGACGAAATTCATCTTCGGCGAGCCGATGAAGCCGGCGACGAACTCATTTGCCGGCGAATTGTAGAGCTCCATCGGGCCACCGATCTGCTCGATTTTCCCTGCGTTGAGCACTACGATCTTGTCGGCCAGGGTCATCGCCTCGACCTGGTCGTGGGTGACGTAGATCATCGTTGCCTTCAGCCGGCGATGCAGCTGCGCGATCTCCAGCCTTGTGTTGACGCGCAGTGCGGCATCGAGGTTGGACAATGGCTCATCGAAGAGAAAAAGCTTCGGCTCGCGCACCACGGCGCGGCCGATGGCGACACGCTGGCGCTGGCCGCCGGAGAGTTCGGCCGGCCGCCTTTCGAGATAGGGCTCCAGCGACAGCATCGACGAGGCTATGCCGATGCGGCGCTCGATCTCGGCCGCCGGCGTGCCGGCCTGCTTGAGGCCGAGGCCCATATTGTTCTTCACCGTCAGATGCGGATAGAGCGCATAGGTCTGGAACACCATGGCGATGCCGCGCTTGGCCGGCGGCGTGGCCGAAACGTCCGCGCCGTCGATGACGACGCGGCCCGAGGTCGAATCCTCCAGCCCGGCAATGACCCTGAGCAGGGTCGACTTGCCGCAGCCGGACGGCCCGACGAAAACGACGAACTCGCCGTCGTTCACTTCGAGGTTGATGCCCTTCAGCACCTCGACCGGCCCAAAGGCCTTCTTCACGTTCTCGATGTTCAGCGAGCCCACGGCTTCGTCCCTGTTCTAGAGTTTGAGGGCGGCGCCGCTGCGCACGCTCTCGTCGGCGGCAAGGCAGACGGCGAGCGATTTGACCGCGTCGTCCATGTGTTTGGCGAGGTCCAGATCCTCGCGGATTGCCTTCAGCACGAAGGCCTGTTCGAGGTCGCAGAGGTCCTGATGGCCGGGTTCGCCTGCCATCGACAGCATTTCGTCGGCCTTGAGAAACTTGCCGTCCGCGTCGGCCGCCGCATTGTGCAGGCGGATGGTCGAGGTCTTGGTGTGGGTGTCGATGTCATCGGACTTCACACCTTCCTTCATGACGATCGACACGCAGCCATTGGGCGAGATGACGTCCTTCACGAAGAAGGCGGTTTCCGAAATCATCGGCCCCCAGCCGGCCTCATACCAGCCGACCGAACCGTCGTCGAACAGCACCTGCAAGTGGCCGTAATTGTACATCGAGGGCGCGACCTCGTCGGTCAGCCGCACGCCCATGCCGCGCACTTCCACGGGCTTCGCATCGGTGATCTGCAGCATGACGTCGAGATAGTGCACGCCGCAATCGACGATCGGCGAGGTCGTCTGCATCAACTGCTTGTGCGTCTCCCAGGTATGGCCCGAGGATTGCTGGTTGAGGTTCATGCGGAAGACGTAGGGGCCGCCGAGCTTGCGCGCTTCGGCGATGAGCCTGATCCAGGACGGGTGATGGCGCAGGATGTAGCCGATCACCAGCTTCCTGCCGTTGGCCTTGGCCGCCGCGACGACGCGCCTGGCATCGGCCACCGTCGTTGCCAGCGGCTTTTCGACGAAGACGTGGCAACCGGCCTCGAACGCCTTCACCGCATAGTCGGCATGGCTGTCGGAATAGGTGGCGATGCAGGCGACATCGGGCTTTTCATCGCGCAATGCCTCGTCGAAGGAGCGCTTGATGCCGTAACCCGACAGCCCGTCCGGCAGCGGCACGTCGGAGCGATTGATCAGCGCCGCGATCTGGAAACCTGGATTGGTATGGTAGGCCAGCGCATGGCTGCGACCCATATTGCCAAGCCCGGCGACGACGACGCGCAGAGGGGTTTCAGAACTCACTTCACCGCTCCGGAAGTAATGCCGCGGATCAACTGCCGCGAGAAGATGACGTAGAGGATCAGCACCGGCATGATCGCCAGCGACAGCGCCGCCAGGATAGCGTTCCAGTTGGTGACGAACTGGCCGAGGAACAGCTGGGCGCCGAGCGTCACCGTCTTGGTTTCTTCCGACGGCGCCAGGATCAGCGGGAACCACAGGTCATTCCAGATCGGGATCATGGTGAAGACGGCGACGGTTGCCATCGACGGCCTGACCAGTGGCAGCACCAGGCGGAAGAAGATGGTGTATTCCGACAGGCCGTCGATGCGGCCGGCATTCTTCAGATCGTCGGACACCTGCTTCATGAACTCCGACAGGATGAACACGGCAAGCGGCAGGCCTTGCGCGGTGTAGACCAGGATCAGCGCCGTCAGCGTGTTGACCAGCCCGCTCGCCACCATCAATTGCAGGATGGCGACGGTGCCCAGCCGGATCGGGATCATGATGCCGAGCGCCAGATAGAGCCCCATCAGCGAATTGCCGCGGAAGCGGTATTCCGACAGCGCAAACGCTGCCATGGCGCCGAACAGGAGCACGAAGAACAGCGAGGCGACGGTGACGACGAGGCTGTTCTGGAAATAGTGGAAGAAGTCGCCCTGGCCGATGACGGTGGTGTAGCCGATCAGGTCGAAGGTCTTTGGCGTCGGCGGCGTCAGCGGCGCGCCGAAGATGCCGGCGCGGGACTTGAACGAGTTCATGATCACCAGGATCACCGGAAACAGCGCGATCACCGTGTAGGTCAGCAGGATCGCATGGGCGCCGATGGTGCGGGGCACGGAACGGGTGGCGGTGCTCATCTCTCGGCCCCTCAGAACTGGTAGCGACGCAGGCGCGTCTGGACGAGGAAGAGGTAGACGCAGACGCCGCCGAGGATGATCAGGAACATCATCGTGGCGATCGCCGCGCCCATATTGGGGTCGCCGACCTGCAGCTGGAAGCCGAAGAAGGCGCGGTAGAGGAAAGTGCCGAGAATATCGGTCGAATAGTTCGGCCCGGCGAGCGCGCCTTGCGCGGTGTAGATCAGGTCGAAGGCGTTGAAATTGCCGACGAAGGTGAGGATCGAGATGATGCCGATCGACGGCAGGATCAGCGGCAGCTTGATCTTCCAGAACTGCGCCAGGCCGGTAATGCCATCGCATTCGGCGGCCTCGATCACCTCTTCGGGGATCGACAGCAGGGCGGCGTAGATCAGCATCATCGGGATGCCGACGAACTGCCACACCGAAATCAGGCTGAGTGCGGTGAGCGCATATTGTTCCTTGCCGAGCCATGGCGTGAACAGGCTTTTCAGGCCGACGAGATCCATCAGATGCGGCGCCACGCCCCACAACGGGGACAGGATCAGCTTCCAGGCGAAACCGACGATGACGAAGGACAGGATGGTCGGCACGAAGATCGCCGTGCGGTAGAAGGCCGCGAACCTCAGTCTCGGGCTGGACAGAAGCGCGGCCAGCATGACGCCGATCGGGTTCTGCACCAGCATGTGGATGATAAAGAACCAGGTGTTGTTCCTCAGCGCGTTCCAGAAACCCACCGACCAGTTGGGATCGCCGAACAGCATGCGGAAGTTTTCCAGCCCGACGAAGACCTGGTGCTGCTCGATGTTGCGGAACAGCGAGAGCTGCAGCGTGCCGGCGAGCGGCAGGATCATGATTGCCGTGTAGACAAGCACCGCCGGCGCCAGGAAGACGCCTATATGCCAGCGGAACGGTCTTTTCGCTCTGATATCTGCGGCCATGAGTTCGGTCCCCGCCGTCTCTCGGTTCCAAAGGGTATCGATCTAGATGATGCCTCGATGCACGGCCCGACCATTCCTGCCGATGCGGCAGGAACAAAGGCCTGCGACTGATCAGCTAGCCTTCCCCGAAGAGAGGGTAAGGCCGGGAGGCGGTGCCGACAATCGCAATCCGAATAGGCTTTGAATGAGGTAGTCCGGAACCGGCCAGGCGTGCGCCAGGCCGGTTCCGTTGCCTGAGCTCTTACTTGGCCGGATGGTACCAGCTATCGAGGCCGGTCTGCAGCTTCTTGGCCGCCGCTTCCGGCGTATCGGTGCCGTTGATGACGTTGGCCGATTCAACCCAGGTCTCGTTCTCGAGGTTCGGCGTGCCGCGCGACAAGATCTGGTAGGTCGAGCGGATCGTCGACTTGCACTTGCCGCGCCAGGAGACGAATTCCTGCGCCAGCGGGTCTTCCATCTTCACCGGCGAGGAGTTCAGGCTGAAGAAGCCCGGCAGTGCGTTGGCGTAGATGGTTGCGAAATCCGGCGAGGCGACCCAGGACAGGAAGGTCTTGGCCGCATCGGCGTTCTTCGAAGCCGCATTCAGGCCCATGCCGATATCGGTATGGTCGGAGATGTAGCAGGTGTCGCCGGCCTTCTCGACCGGCGGCGGGAAGGCGCCCATCTTGAACTGCGCCTGGGTGTTGAACAGGCCGATCTCCCACGAGCCGGCCGGGTAGATGGCGGCGCGGCCGAGCGTGAACAGGTTCTGGCTGTCCGGATAGGTCTGCGCCTCGAAGCCATCGCCGAGATAAGGCTTCCACTTGGCCAGTTCCTCATACGGCGCGACCCAGTCCTTGTCGGTCAGCTTCTGATCGCCCTTGATCAGCGCCGCGCGGCCGTCCTCGCCCTTCCAGTAGTTGGGGCCGATGTTCTGGTAGCCCATGGTCGCGGCTTCCCAGAGATCCTTGGTGCCCATCGCCATCGGGATGTAGGTGCCGTCGGCCTTAATCTTGTCGAGCGCGGCGAAGAACTCGTCGCGGGTCTCCGGCACCTTGATGCCGAGCTTGTCGAAGGCGTCCTTGTTGTAGATGAAGCCGTGGATGACCGAGGCCATCGGCACGCAGAAGCTCGCCTTGCCGTCGTCGGTCTGCCAGGCGGACTTGGCCACCGGCGAAAAGTTCTCCATGCCAGGCAGCGCCGAGAGATCGGCAAGGTTGCCCTTCTTGAACAGCTCAAGCGACTTGTCGAACGGGCGGCAGGTGATCAGGTCGCCCGCCGAGCCGGCGGCGAGCTTGGCGCCGAGCGCGGCGTCATATTCGGTCGGAGCCGAGGGTGCGAACACGACCTTGATGCCCGGGTTCTTGGCTTCGAAAGCCGGGATCAGCTTGTCCTTCCAGATGGCAAGGTCGTCGCCGCGCCAGCTTTCGATGTTGAGCGTTACGTCGTCGGCGTGAGCCAACCCGGCCGAGCCGAGAATGCTGGTGCCCAAAAGCAGTGCCGTCAGTAGTTTCGTTGTCATGCTCAGTCTCCCTGTTGACCTTTTTCAGGTTCGGTTTTGATGAGAACAGAGGCTTTTGAGCCCTTGCTCCCCTCTATAGCGGAAAGGGCCGGCCGCAACTTCTGGCCGGCCTCTTCCAGTATCTTCTGCGCCGCGTCAGTGCTGTCGGCGCCGGCGGCGAGCAGAATGGCGGTCTTGACCGCGCCGCCGCTCTTTTCGAGCAGGCGGGCCGCTTCGTCCGTGCCGCGGCCGCTGACGGCGGCGACGATACGCGCCGCGCGGTCGCGCAGCTTGATGTTGTCGGCCATGAGATTGACCATGTAGCCGTCATGCACATGGCCGAGATGGATGGCGGTCAGCGTCGACAGCATGTTGAGCGCGATCTTCTGGGCAGTGCCGGCGCCCATGCGCGTGGAGCCGGCGATCAGTTCCGGCGGCGTTTCGAGCAGGATGGCGGTTTGTGCCTGGCGCAGCAGCGCAGAGTCCCTGTTGTTGGCGATGCCGATGGTGGCAGCGCCGCGGCGGGCAGCCTCCTCGATGGCCCGCACGGCATAGGGCGTCGTGCCGCTGGCGGAAATGGCGATCAGGCAGTCGCCCTTGCCGAGGCCGGCCTCGGCGACCGCTGCCGCGGCTTCCTCGGTGTCGTCTTCCGGCCCGCCGGCCAGCGTGCGGAAAGCGTCGTCGCCGCCGGCGATCAGGATGGCGATGCGGTCGCGGTGAATGCCGAAGGTGCCCGGCAGCTCCAGCGCATCGGCCAGTGCCATCAGGCCTGAGCTGCCGGCCGCGGCGTAGGCAAGCTTGCCGCCGCCCTTCAGCCTGCCGGCGATGATCTCGGCGGCCCTGGCGATGGATGGAATGGCATGGCGCACCACCTTGGCGGCTTCGATCTGCGCATCGGCCAAATAGGAAAGGATGGCGTCCGGAGGCTGGATATCCAGCCCCTCGGCATTTTTGTGAAGCGCTTCGGTGCGCGTTTCGGCCATCCCGGTTCCTCCAATACCAGAACAATACCAAAAAAATACCACTTGTCCACACGCATTAACGAATTCGCGGACTGGAAATCGCTGAGCGGCCGAAATACGCAGATTTTTCAATAAAATACGGCTTAAACTTTTTGAAACGGAAATTAACCCTTGGCTATTGGTATTTTATTGGTATTATCCGCCCGGAGGAGAAATCAACGTGAATTTCGTGCTCGGAATCGATGGCGGCGGCACCAGCTGCAGGGCCGCCCTGGCAACGGCGGACGGCACGGTGATCGGCCGCGCCAAAAGCGGCGCCGCCAACATCCGCACCGACCTGACCGGCGCTCGCTCGAACATCGTCGAGGCCGCCAGGCAGGCGTTCCTCGTCGCCGGGCAGGATCCGGAACTGATCCCGCGAACGCCCGCAATTCTCGGCCTTGCCGGCGCCAATGTCGGCACCTACCGGCAGCAGCTCGAGGCGATCCTGCCATTCAGCATCAGCCAAGTCGAGACCGACGCCGAAATCGCGCTGGAAGGCGCTGTCGGCGCCGGTGACGGCGCCATGGCGATCCTCGGCACCGGCACCGCCTATATGGCGCGCAGACAAGGCAAATCGCGCGCCATCGGCGGCTGGGGCTTCCAGGTTGGCGACCAGGGCAGCGGCGCCCGTATCGGCCGCGACCTGCTCGAACAGACACTGCTTGCCTATGACGGCGTCCGCGCGGGCTCGCCGCTGACGCAGAGCATGCTGGCCGTCTTCCGCAACAACCCGGAGGATGTCGTCGAATTCACCACCAATGCCAAGCCCGGCGATTTCGGCGGCTTCGCACCCAAGGTGTTCGAACACGCCGAGAAGGGCGACAGCGTCGCCAACTGGATCCTCGACAAGGTAGTTGCCGATGTCGAAGCCTCGCTCGGCGCGCTCGATCTCGCCGACGACGCGCCGCTGTGCCTCCTCGGCGGGCTGGCGCCGCTCTACGCGCCGCGCCTGTCTGCCCGCTACCGGGCGCTGCTGAAGCCGCCGCTCGACGACGCGCTGGGCGGCGCGGTGCAGATGGCGGTTCGCCTCCTTGCCGGACACGCGGAGGCAACTCGATGAGCGAGGCCGCCGACCAGATCTTCGCCACGCTGAAACATCAGGCGCAAAGCGGCGCGCCGCTTTATCTGCAGTTGCGCAAGAGCATCGAGGACGCGGTCAATCGCGGCCTGATCGGGCCGGGCGACGCGCTGCCCTCCGAGCGCGACATCGCCACCAAGGCCGATATTTCGCGGGTCACCGTGCGCAAGGCGGTGCAGGACCTGGTCAAGGGCGGCATCCTGGTGCAGCGCCACGGCTCCGGCACCTTCGTGGCGCCGCGCATGGAGCGTGTCGAACAGTCGCTGTCGCGGCTGACCTCGTTTACCGAGGACATGGCGCGGCGCGGCATGGTGGTGCGTTCGGCATGGCTCGACCGCGGCCTTTACGCACCTTCGCCCGACGAAATGATGGTGCTCGGCCTGTCGTCGAACGAACTGGTGGCGCGCGTGGCGCGCCTGCGCATTGCCAACGACACGCCGCTGGCGATCGAGCGGGCCTCGCTGTCGGCCAGCGTGTTGCCCGACCCGGCCGACATAGGCTCCTCGCTCTATGCCGCGCTGGAATTGACCGGCAATCGGCCGGTGCGGGCGGTGCAGCGCATTTCCGCCGCCAATCTCGGCGACAGCGACGCGCGCCTGCTCGAGGTGCCGCCAGGCATTGCCGGCCTGCACATCGAACGTATTTCCTATCTGGCGAGCGGCAAGGTGATCGAATTCACCCGCTCTATCTACCGGGGCGACGCCTATGATTTCGTCGCCGAACTGCGGCTGACAGGGCCGAGCGAAGAGGGCCGACCATGAGCACGACAGAGCCGACCATGTCGACAGAGATGACCCATATGCGGCGCGAGATCGAGGAGGTCCCGCAGGCCGTCGCCCGCCTGCTCGACGGCTCCGGCGCCGTGCTGACCGAAGCCGGGCGCGGCATCCGGGAACGCGACCCGCAGTTCGTCGTCACCGTGGCGCGCGGCTCGTCCGACCATGCCGCCACCTTCATGAAATACGCCGTCGAGCTGACGGCGGGCCTGGCCGTCGCATCGGTCGGGCCGTCGATCGCCTCGATCTATGGCCGCAAGCTCAGGCTCGCCGGCTCGGCCTGCCTGGCGATCTCGCAATCGGGCAAGAGCCCCGACATCGTCGCCATGGCCGAAACCGCGCGGGCGGGAGGCGCGCTGACCGTCGCCATCACCAACACCGCCGATTCGCCGCTGGCGCGTGCCTCGGACTATGCGATCGACATCCTGGCCGGCCCCGAGCGCAGCGTCGCGGCCACCAAGACCTTCATCAATTCGGCCGTCGCCGGCCTCGCTCTGATGGCGCATGCCACCGGCGACGATGCGCTGCTGGCGGCGCTTGCCCGCCTGCCGGAGCATTTCGGCAAGGCGATCGCCTGCGACTGGATGAGCGTGCTCTCTGAGACGATCGAGAAGCAGAAGTCGTTGTTCATCCTCGGCCGCGGACCGTCGGCGGCGATGGCCAATGAGGCTGCGCTGAAATTCAAGGAGACCTGCGGCATGCATGCGGAAGCCTACAGCGCCGCCGAGGTCATGCACGGCCCGCTGGCGCTGGTCGGCCCCGATTTTCCGGTGCTGGCGCTGGCCGCGCGCGACGCGTCCGAACCGTCGATTGCCGAGGCCGCCGACAGCCTGGCGGCCAAGGGCGCGCCGGTGTTCGTCACCTCGGCACTTGCCCAACGCGCCGTGCGCCTGCCGCATGTCGCCACAGGCCATCCACTGACCGATCCGCTGACGCTGATCGTCTCCTTCTACATGTTCGTCGAGGCGTTTGCCCGCCATCGCGGTCTCGACCCGGACACGCCGCGCAATCTTCGCAAGGTGACGGAGACCGTATGAGCAATCGCTTTGCCCTGACTGGCGCCCGGATTTTCGACGGCGACGATTGGCATGAAGGCCACGCGCTGGTCGTGCGCGACGGTCTCGTCGAGGCCATTTTGCCCACGGGCGCCGTCCCCTCGGACATCGCCCTCGTCGACGCCGGTGACGGCCTGCTGGTGCCGGGTTTCGTGGACCTGCAGGTCAATGGCGGCGGCGGCGTCATGCTCAACGACCATCCCGATGTCGCTTCCATCGAGACCATCTGCCGAGCGCACGCGCCCTTCGGCACGACGGCGCTGCTGCCGACGCTGATCACCGACACGCCTGCAATCACGGCCGCCGCTGTCGCCGCCGGCGAGGCGGCGGCGCGCCAGAAGGTGCCTGGGTTTCTCGGGCTGCATCTCGAAGGCCCGCATTTGTCGGTCGCCCGCAAGGGCGCGCATGATCCGGCGCTGATCCGGCCGATGACGGATGCCGACCAGGCGATGCTGATCGCGGCTCGGCAAAAGCTGCCGGTGCTGCTGACCACCATCGCGCCCGAATCCGTCGAGCCGGCTCGCGTCGCGGCGCTGACTAAGGCCGGCGTCATCGTCAGCCTTGGCCATTCCGACACCGGCTACGCCACCGCCAGCGCCTTTGCCGCGGCGGGCGCCTCGATGGTTACCCACCTGTTCAATGCGATGAGCCAGATCGGCAATCGCGAGCCTGGCCTGGCTGGCGCCGCCATCGACATCGGCACCTTGTCGGCCGGTCTCATCGCCGACGGCATCCATGTCGATCCGGCCACCATCAAGATCGCACTGCGCGCCAAGCAGGGGCCGGCCAGGATCGTTCTGGTCACCGACGCCATGGCGACAATCGGCACCGACATGACGTCGTTCACGCTCAACGGCCGTACCATCTATCGCAGGCATGGCAGCCTGCGGCTCGGCGACGGAACGCTGGCGGGCGCCGATCTCGACATGATCTCGGCCATTCGTTTCACCCACCGCGTCATCGGGGTCGAGCTTTCCGAGGCCTTGCGCATGGCTTCGCTCTATCCGGCGCAAGCAATCGGCCAGTCGCACCGGCTTGGCCGATTCGCCAACGGCACGGCTGCGGATATTGTCGCGCTGTCGGACGATCTCGACCCGAAGGGCGTCTGGATCGGCGGCGAAAAGGTTTTTGGAGCCGGCTACGGCACTGCGCATTGATATCGGCTGTCGTCGTGAAACCTTTTGATTTTGAGGTCGTTGTCGGAGCGTATGTCCGAGGCGAAACCCAAATTGAAACAGGCCGACGGCATCAAACCGCGCGGTGCCTTGAAGCCGCGACAGCAAGCGCCGCGTGACCAGAGGCCGCGCCACGAGGATCTGCGCGAAAAAAAACCGCCGACTGCCGAAGCTGCCCCCGAGGTCGACGGCCAGCCGGGACCGCCACCGGAGGCTGTCGAGCCGGATCCGCAACTGACGCCCGAAGAAGCCGAGCAGGCGCGCCGGAAATACCTGCTGCGGCGTTTCTGGATCAGCGGGCGCGGCTACTGGGCCAGGCGGGGCGATGGGCTTGCCTGGCCGCTCACGATCGGGCTGTTGATCCTGATCTGCGTCAATGTCGGCTTTCAATACGGGATCAACGTCTGGAACCGCTCCTTCTTCGACGCCATCGAGCAACGCAACGCCCACACCGTCTATGTGCTTAGCGCCATATTCCTGCCGCTCGTCGCTGGAAGCGCGGGCCTTGTGGTCGCGCAGGTCTATCTGCGCATGACGATCCAGCGCCGCTGGCGTTCCTGGCTGACCACCGCCGTCATCGCACGCTGGCTTGCCAATGGCCGCTACTACCAGTTGAATCTCGTCGCCGGCGACCACTCGAACCCCGAAGCCCGCCTCACGGAGGATCTGCGGATCGCCACCGAGTCACCCGTCGATTTCATCTCGGGCGTCCTCAATGCGTTCCTGTCGGCCTCGACCTTCATCGTGGTGCTGTGGACGATCGGCGGCGCGCTCACTTTGCCGATCGGTGGCGAAAACCTGACCATTCCCGGCTTCCTCGTCATCACCGCGGTCATCTATGCCGCCATCACCTCCACGTCGATGGTGGTCATCGGCCGGCATTTCGTCCGCCTCTCCGAGCAGAAGAACCAGGCGGAAGCCGAATTCCGCTACACGCTGACGCGGGTGCGCGAAAACGGCGAGAGCATCGCATTGCTTGGCGGCGAGGAGGAGGAGCGCAGCGGCATCGACAGGAATTTCGGTCATGTGCTCAGGCAATGGGCGCTGCTGACGGGCCAGCACATGCGCACGGCGCTGGTGTCGCAGGGGTCGAGCCTGTTTGCGCCGGTCGTGCCGGTCCTGCTCTGCGCGCCGAAATTCCTCGAAGGCTCGATGTCGCTCGGACAGGTGATGCAGGCTGCCTCCGCCTTCGCCATCGTGCAGGGCGCGTTCGGATGGCTGGTCGACAACTACCCGCGTCTTGCCGACTGGAACGCCTCGGCGCGGCGCATCGCCTCGCTGATGATGTCGCTCGACGGGCTCGAGCGTGCGGAGCAGAGCGACGCGCTCGGACGCATCCAGCACGGCGAAACCGAAGACGGTGCGATGCTCAGCCTCGACGATCTCTCCGTCACGCTCGACGACGGCACCTCCGTGGTCAAGGAAACCGAGGTTGCGATCGAACCGGGCGAGCGTGTGCTGGTGGCTGGCGAATCCGGTTCCGGCAAGTCGACGCTGGTGCGGGCCGTTGCCGGCCTGTGGCCGTGGGGCGGCGGCAGCGTCAATTTTCATGCCGACAGGCGACTGTTCATGCTGCCGCAACGCCCCTACATTCCCTCGGGCACGCTTCGCCGCGCGGTCGCCTATCCCGCGGCCGCGGACAAGTGGACGATCAAACAGATCAAGGCCGCCCTGGACAAGGTCGGCTTGGCCTATCTTGCCGAAAGGATCAAGGAAGAAGCGCCATGGGACCAGACGCTGTCGGGCGGCGAAAAGCAGCGTCTCGCTTTCGCGCGCCTGCTGCTGCACCGCCCCGATATCGTCGTGCTGGATGAAGCAACCTCGGCGCTCGACGAGAAGAGCCAGGACGCCATGATGGCGACGGTGATCCGCGAATTGCCCGATGTCACCATCATCAGCGTGGCGCACCGTGCCGAGCTGGAAGCCTTCCACAGCCGCAAGATCACCCTCGAACGGCGCGAGGGCGGCGCCAAGCTTGTCAGCGACATCAACCTCGTGCCGCGCAAGCGCAACCTGCTGAAGCGCGCCTTGTGGGGCTCCGGCAGTCGGGTCGAAAGGGCGCGCAAGGAGTAAGGCGCCGCTGCCCCGGGCTCCGCGCAACTATGATGCGTATATGTCCTTGTAGGTGTCGCGCAGCAGGTTCTTCTGTACCTTGCCCATGGTGTTGCGCGGCAGTTCATCGACGAAGATCACGCGCTTCGGATGCTTGTATTTCGCCACCCGTCCGGCGATCGCGCCGAGAATTTCGGCACCGGTGATCCGCGATGACGGCGCCCGCACGACGACGGCGGTGACGCCTTCGCCGAAATCCGGATGGGCAACGCCGATGACGGCGCTTTCGCTAACCCCGTCGAGCGCATCGATCTCGCTTTCGAGCTCCTTCGGGTAGATGTTGTAACCGCCCGATATGATCAGGTCCTTGCCGCGACCGACGATGTGGACGTAGCCGTCGGCGTCGGTCATGCCGAGATCGCCGGTGATGAAAAAACCGTCGGCGCGGAATTCCGCCTTGGTCTTCTCCGGCATGCGCCAATAGCCGCCGAAAACATTTGGGCCCTTCACCTCGATCATGCCGACCTCGCCCTGCGCAAGCGCTGCGCCACTGTCTGGATCGGCGATGCGAAGCGTGACGCCGGGCAAGGGGAAACCGACGGTGCCGGCGCGCCGCTCGCCCTCATAGGGGTTCGAGGTGTTCATGTTGGTCTCGGTCATGCCGTAGCGTTCGAGGATCGCGTGGCCGGTGCGCTCGCGCCAGGCCTTGTGCGTCTCGGCCAGCAGCGGCGCCGACCCGGAAATGAACACACGGATGTTTTTCGCCGCCTCATGGTCCAGCCCCTCATGCTGCAGCAGGCGCACGTAGAAGGTCGGCACCCCCATCAAGGCCGTGGCACGCGGCAGCAGCGAGACGATGCGGGCCGGATCGAACTTCTGCTCGAACAGCATCGAGGCGCCGGCCATCAGGACGACGTTGGTGGCGACGAACAGGCCGTGCGTGTGGAAGATCGGCAATGCGTGGATCAGCACGTCGTCTCCGGTGAAACGCCAGTGCTCGACCAGCACGCGCGCGTTCGAAGCAAGGTTCTCGTGGCTGAGCATGGCGCCTTTCGAACGGCCGGTGGTTCCCGACGTGTAGAGGATTGCCGCGAGGTCATCCGACCCGCGCGCCACGTCATGAAAATCCGTCGGCAGCCGCGAGGCCTGCTCGGTCAGCGATCCCCGGCCATCGCGGCCGAGCGTGACGGTGACGGCGCCCGTCTTTTCCGCCAGCGCGCCGATGTCGGCCGCTCTTGCCGGATCGCAGACGACTAGGCGTGGTTCCGCGTCGCCGAAGAAATACTCCAGCTCAGCCAGCGTGTAGGCGGTGTTGAGCGGCAGGAAGACGGCGCCGGCGCGCAGGCAGGCGAGATAGAGCATGACCGCTTCCGGGCTCTTCTCGACCTGCACGGCAACGCGGTCACCGGGCTCGACATCCAGTTGCAGGAGCGCATGCGCAAGCTGCGCCGAGCGGGCCAGCATATCGCCATAGGTGATCGAGCGGCCATCATCGGTTTCCATCAGCAAGCGCGCTGGCGCCGGCATCCGGAACCGGAACGCATCGAACAGATGATTGCTCATGAAGGCTTCCCTGGGGTGCTGCGGCGCTGAGCATGCGCCTGTCGCGGCATGCCTCGGCGGCGAGAGTTCGCGGTTCTTGGCCGCGCCGTCAAGCCCGCCGACAGCGGTTCACGCCGGCCGCGCCGACGCAGGTTGCGTGCAAGAAACGAGCACAAGAGACCCGCCAGGAAACGACTGCTATCGCCGAGCGCGTTTGCCGGCGATTTCTTTCGTTTCCTCGTCCTGCTCGAAGCGCTTCATGCACATGGCCGCAGTCAACCGGTAGTGGTTGAGCAGGGCCTCGACGGCACCGTCGGCATTGCCGTCCAGGGCATATTCGGCGATCAGACGATGCTCGCCGAAATCGTCGCGCTGGACGCCTTCGCCATCATTGGCCATTTGCCGGTAGCGATAGGCGTGATCGGAGAGCTGGTCGCAAAACCCCACCAGCCATTGCGACCGGCAGGCCGAAATCAGCACCCTGTGGAAGATGCGATGCAGCCTCTCCCAATCGGGATTGAGCGAGAAGAGATTCTGCGGTGCCAGGCGTGACGCGCGTCCCAGGCGATGCAGCGCCAGCACGAGCTGTTCTTCCCATTCGGCGGTGCGGTGGGTGATGGATTCGCGAAGCGCTCGCTCCTCGAGCCAGCAGCGGGTGCGCGTCAGCTCCTCGAGTTCCGAGGCGCTGACCGGCATGATGAAGAAGCCGCGCTGGTCGTGCCGGCCGAGAAGCCCTTCCGAGGCGAGGCGATTGAGGGCTTCGCGGACAGGCGAGGCGCCGGCTCCATATTTGGAGACCACCCACTCGACCCGCAGCTTGCTCTCGGCTTCAAGGACACCGCCGAGAAGATCGTCCCGCAATTGCTGATAGACCGTAGTGGCAAGCGTGCTCTTCGGTCCGGCAGCGTCGTCGTTCAGATTGGCAGCTCCGTATGTCAAAGCGACTCCTTGTCCCCAGGACTTGTCCCGGGCGATTCGAGTCCGAAAGCATTCGCCTTCTCGTACTTGTACCATACAGCGCGAAGATTCGCCTGCTCAAGCAGAAGATCACGTTATTGTACTTTAGCACAAAGGAATATGCGGCATTTCGGAGTTCAGTGCTGTAATTCCGCGCTTTTTCACAACCTGCGGGCACTTAACATGTTTTGTATGCACGCAGGAGAATCTGTTCTTTTTGTTCTTTTGTATTCGCGCGAGATCAACTGTCTGCTTTGGGCATAGACGACGGAGCTGAAAACCGAATCAGGCAATCGCTCACATCCGATGCCGTTGCCCCAAAAGCTTCACAAACCCGCCCGGCACCAGAACCTTTAGCCGGCATGCAGGGCTGACGCGGGAACACTGCTGGTCAACCGGCTGCCTTATCGGCTGCCGTCCTGATTGCCTGGATGTTCTGCCGATAAGCCTCGACGCTGCCGCCTTTGAAGATGGCGGCGCCCGCCACCAGCACATCGGCGCCGGCAGCGGTGACCAGCGGCGCGGTTTCGGCTGAAACACCGCCGTCGATCTCGATTCGGATCGGCCGGCCTCCGACGAGGGCCTTGACCCGCTTCACCTTGTCGACGATCGCTGGGATGAAGGCCTGGCCGCCGAAGCCCGGATTGACGGTCATGATCAGGATCAGGTCGAGCCGGTCGAGCACGTATTCGACCACGCTTTCCGGCGTCGCCGGATTGAGCGACACACCGGCCTTTTTGCCAAGGTTCCTGATGGTCTGCAGCGAGCGGTCAAGATGCGGGCCGGCCTCGGCATGGACGGTCAAACCGTCGCAGCCGGCCTCGGCGAAAGCGGCCAGATAGGGGTCGGCCGGGGCAATCATCAGATGGCAGTCGAAGAAGGCCTTGGTGCGGTTGCGGATCGCCTTGATCACTGGCGGGCCAAAGGTGATGTTGGGCACGAAATGCCCGTCCATAACATCGAGATGTATCCAGTCGGCGCCGGCTGCCGCTACCGCTTCGACCTCATCGCCGAGTTTGGAAAAATCCGATGCCAGCACCGATGGTGCAATCAGGGTCTTTCTGCTCATGGATGCGGCCTTTCCGAGTGTCCTTCTCGTTGGCCACCCTATCGACTGCCTAATGCGCCGCAGCCGACTTGTCGAGGGTGCAGGCGCGGTCGACGCGCAGGCTGGGACGCGTGCCGTTATCCGCGATCATGCTGCGGCCAATTCCCGCTTGTCCCCACAGCTGCGAAGAAAACCCCGCCGGATTGCTCCGGCGGGGTTTCTGGTCTCGTGTCGAGCAGGTGGTTATTGCTGCTGGAGCTTCAGGATTCTGTCTGGAACCTGGTCCTGCCGCTGTTCGACTTGCGGCCTGCGCCGTGGCAGCACCTGCTGCAGCAGCAGGCCGGGGTTCAGCTCCAGCGACGGTTGTCCGCGGACCGCCCGGCAGTTCGGGTAGCGCCCGATCGTGCCTTCCGGGCAGCGCCTCCTGATGATCGGCTGGCACTGGCCATCGATCATCTGCGAGCCCGGTGCGCATTCCACCTCCTGCCTGCGGCATGCGCCGTTGATCACCTCGGTGCCGCGCGGGCAGACACATTCGCCGCGCTTGTTGTGGACCTGGCCGCGTATGTCGCACTGCTCCTGCGTCGGCTGCTTGCGCCGGCAGGCATTGCCCCGCACCTCGGTACCCCTCGGGCAGACACAATTGCCGTCGGCGTCGTGGACCTGGCCACGGATGGTGCACTGGTCAGGCCTTGGCCGGATCGGGCGGCAGGCGCCGTTTCTGACCTCGTTGCCTTGCGGGCAGACGCAGTCTCCGTCCGCGTCGTGGACCTGGCCACGGATGATGCACTGCTCAGGCTTCGGCCGGATCGGACGGCAGGCGCCATTGCGCACCTCGGTCCCTCGCGGGCAGACACAGTCTCCATCGGCATCGTGGACCTGGCCACGGATCGTGCACTGCTCCGGCTTTGGCTGGATCGGGCGGCAGGCATTGCCCCTGATCTCGGTTCCCCTGGGGCAAACACAATCGCCATCCGCATTGTGGACCTGGCCACGGATAGTGCACTGCTCGGGCTTGTCGGTCCTGACGCACCTGCCGTTCTCGAGCCCGGTTCCGCGTGGGCAGACGCAGCGTCCGTCCTCGGTGCGGATCTGGCCCTCGAGCAGCACACAGCGTTTCGGCTGTTCCGGCTTCGGCACGATACCACCGCCCGGCGAGCACTGGCCGTTGCGGTAGGTGGTGCCTTCGGGGCAAACGCAGCGGCCGGCATCGTTCATGACGAAGCCTTGCGAGCATTCCTTCCTCGTCTCCTGGCTAATGGTGAAGGGATGGCAGGCATAGGCCTTGCTGTGATCGCCCTGCACATTGGTCTGATCGCCGCCAAGCACGTCGCCACCGCCCTGCACCCGTGTGTCGGGAGACAGCACGCCGACGCAGTTCTGGCCGCTGACATTGCCCTGCAGATTGGCCAGGCGGCCGTCGTCGGGAATGACCACGGTGACATGGTGCACCCGGCTTTCGCCGGCGCCGAGCGTCAGGTTGGCAATGCAGGACGCAGGCAAGGTTGCCGGTTCCGGCGAGCAGCCGAAGGGCGGATCGATCGAGGTGATCTCAACGCCTTCCAGCCTGCCGAGACCCTCCACGCCGATCGCATCGCCGATGCGGACCGGCCCGGAGAAGGCGGTCGCTCCTTCATTGGTGATGGTGATCTCGAACGAGCAGGGTTGGCCGAGCCTGCATTCGCGGTCGCCGGTCTTTTCGACACGGATGGTCGAAGAACCGCCGCCCTTGGCGCAGGCCTGGCCAAAGGGATAGACGACGTCGTCGCCCGGCGCAGGCCCATAGGAGCCGCGCGCGCAGTTTTCGAACGCGCCATTCGCCGAGACCGTCACGTCGAAGTGGCGGCTGGTTCCAGGTGTCATGACGGCACCGGGAATCTGGCACGACAGCGCATTGGCCGGAACCGGTCCGCACGCCCATTCCGCGCCGTCGGGGGTGACGGTCTGGATCTGGACGGGCGCGCCGCCGGCCACCAGCGTGGCGGCATCGTTGACCCGCACCGGACCGTTGGGGGCAGCGGTGCCAAGGCTGATGACAGTGATGCGGCAAGAGACGACCGCGGCACCGGCGAGCGAGCCGTTGCACACCTTGGTGATGCGCAGGGTCGGCTTGCCGCCATTGGGATGACGGAAGCGTTCCTTGGCGCAGGCCTTGTTGTTGGTGAGGTCGTTTTCACCGGGGATGGGCTTCACCTCAGCGCAATTCTCGACAGTGTCCGACTGGTAGCCGGCCGGCATGACCGCCTTCACGACGATCGGCGTCGAGGCGCCCGCAGGCAGCGAGATGCCGGCATTGTCGCAACGGAACTGGCCGGGGCCGTTCGGTCCGCATGTCCAGGGCGGGCTCGGCCCGAAGGTCGAGGAGGACGGCGCGCCGCCCGGATAGCTGTCGATCACCGTCAGCGGTCCGTTATAGGTCGATGTGCCGTTGTTGATGATGTCGATCACGAAGGTGCAGATGCCGTCGGCCGAGCAGACCGGGACGCGGGCACGCTTCTTCAGGATCAGGTCGACCTTCTTCTCCACCGGCGGCCGGCAGTCGCGGTCACGGTCGCCGCGCCGGCAGATCGGGATCGAGGCACAGCCGCGATCGTTCGACTGGCTGCCGAACAGCGGCTTGCCGCTGGCGCCATAATTGTAGGTGGCGCAGTTGCGTAAAGCACCGCCTTGCCAGCCTCCGGCCGGCTTGAAGCCGAGCTTGAGGTCGACGGAGGCCCCCGGATTGAGCGTGGTCACCGGATAGGTGCAGGTCATCGGGGTGGTTCCGGGTACGCAGACCCAAGGTGGATTTGGCCCTGAATCGAGCGTCGAGCCGGCCGGCAGCGTCACCTCGTCGAGCACGATCTTGCCGTGGTAGGCTCCGGTGCCGACATTGGTGACCCTGATGGTGAAGTCGCAGCCGCCGCCCATCGTGCAACGCGTCACGTCGGCGCGTTTCTCGACCTTGAGGTCCGGCTCCTTGTCCCTGGGCGGGCACCTCTGGTCACGCGGGATGACGATGTCGATCGTCTGCGTGCAGCACAGGCCCCAGCCTTCCTTCGGACCGGCATAGGTTTCGATGCCGGTGACGATGAGGTGGATGACGTCGCCGGGCGAGGCACCGACGATCTTCCAGTTGAGCACACCGCCGCCCGCCGGCACCAATTGGGTATCGGGGATGATGTTGATGCCGGGCGTGCTCGTCGACACCTGCACCCACTTGCCGCCCATCTCCGGGCCGACCGGCATGTGATAGATGAAGGCGCCGCCGCCGGGCACGCAGTCGACCGTACCGCGTTCCACCTTGAAGCATTCCTTGCCGGGAGGTGGCGGTGGCGGATTGCACTTGGTGACGTCGATCTTGATCGAGGTCTTCACGCCGGTCTTGAAGTCACCGTCGTCGGGCTTGCTCGGATCCTGCGATGGGATGATGGTCCCGGTGCCCGGTCCGGCCGTCACCTTGATCATGCCCTGGTTGTCGACGATCGTCGGCGCGGGAAATGCCGCACGATCGATCTTGGCCGTGATCGCGAAGTTGATCACACGCTCGTTGGCAGCGCCGACGCCGTCGACATCGGACGTGGAGATGCGGAAATCGGAAACCGTGGCAGTATCGTTCGGATTTGCCGAAGTGCTGATCGTTGCACCCGGCAGTGGTCCGCCGGACGAATCCGTGCCGTCGCCGGACACGTTGACGTTGATGATCGCAAGGCCGTGCGGAAGCTGGTCCTTGAAGTCGATCCTGACCTTCTTCAGCCTGGCCTCGAGGCTCGGGTCGGCAAGGCCCTGCGGATCGCCGCGCAAGCCGAAGCTCAGCGAGTAGACGACGTAATCGCAGCCTCTTTGAACGCCTGTCTTGGTGAAGAAAGGCACCACCTGGTCAGGCCTCGGAGTGACGACGCGCGAACTGTCGAGATCGAGCTTCAGCTCCGGGGTGATCGAGGCAGCGTCTTCTGCAAAGCCTTGCACCGGGGTGAACATGGCGACCGCGATACCGGCCGCCATCAGCCAGCGCGCGCCGCGCCTGGCGTATGACAGGGGTTTCATGATCGTCTCCATGACGGTTGTTTGGACGTTCGTTGCGAGCGGGGAGAGTGCGAGATTTTTCATCTTCCCCTCCTCAACGTTCGCAGCTGGCGGCTGGGGTTCTGAGCGGCAAAGTCATCTTGCAGCAAGGGTAATAGCCACCCTTGTCCTTGTCGGACTTCCTGTAGAAGCAGAGCCCGACATCGACTGTGTCGCCCGGATAGTGGCCGGTGATGTCGATCGTGTAAGGCTTGCCGGGCGCATGCGACTGGGATGATGTCACCCCGACGCCTGGCGTCCTGGACTGGACCTTGATCGAATCGCCGCCGAAGCCGGCATGGTCATGGAGATAGAGATCGGCCTCGAGGCCGGAAGGCGTGCAGTAATACTGGACGTCGTCGACGTCGAGACATGGAGGCAGGTTGCCGGGTGGTGGGAAATCCGGCGGGTAGAAGGGGGGCAGGTAGCCGCCCGGGATTTCCTCGTAATAGCCGGCGCGGCCCTCGCAAGGGTGCCAGACGGCAACATCGCCGACATGGCCCTCGACCTCCGGGTCTTCGAAATAACCGTCGAAGTCGACGAACCATGAGCCGAAGGGCGGCACATTGGCCGGCTTGACCAGCTCTTTCGGCGTGATCTGCACACCGTGTACGGCCAGCGGCCCGCCGGCTGCGAGCTGTTCGGCGAGTGAAGGATTGTCGCGCAGCTTGTCGCCCGTGTTGACCAGCGTCTGCGTGCAGACGGAGCTGTCGAGATTGCCGTCGGCATCATAGCCATATTGCAGATCAAGACCGCCGGCCGACTGCCGGTTGCCTTGGGGGAAGCCGACCGCATATTCCTGCGGCACTTCGACCCAGACCGATTCCGTTTCCGGATCGTCCGGGTTCTCCCGGAAATAGCGGATGACCTCGCCTTTACCGGAATCGGCGAACTGGCTGTAATCGTAACGGTTCTCGACCGGACCGCGCTGGGCGAGGTACATGAAGCCGCTATTGTCGAAGGCGATGTCGGTGACGGCGTAGTCCTTGTCGGCCCTGACCGTCAGTTCCCAGCGCGGGTCACCGGCAAAACTGCCGTCGCGAGCGATGCCCACCGACCAGATTTCCGACTTTTCGCCGACCGAATAGTAGAGCCGGCCGCCATGGTAGGAGACACCCCAGACGCGGCGCTCGTCCTGCGTGTAGCCCCAGCTGTCGGGGTCTTCGCTATCGAAGGCGGCACCTTGTATGTCCATCACCGAACCATCGTCGGCGACGGGAGCGAGCCCATGCGTGGGCCGGCCGGCAACGCCGTGATCGAAGCTGTCGATCAGTCTGCCTTCGGCGTCGATGCGATGGATCAGGCCGGTGTCGAGATCGGACGCAAAGAACTCGCGGTGAGTGGCGTCGAAAGTGAGATTGCCGATGCCGGGACCGCTGTTGGTGTCGATGTCGGCGAATTTGGAGACCTGGCCGGTGATGCCGTCGATCTTCCAGACGGTGCCCGGCCCACCACCGTTTTCGGTGCCGAACTGGCCATCCATGAAGGTGGCACCGGCAGCGCCGCGGCGCTGCCTCTCGGGGCGGCCGTCATCGTCGGCATCCGGGGTGACGATACGGATGCCGTGCAGCGAGGTGGCGCCGGCATAGAGATTGGGAATGCCCGATGGAACGCCGTCGCGCACGCCGTCATCATAGGTGACGCCGAACACTTGGCCGATCTGCTCCGCCGTCACCTCGAAGGGCGGCGGCGTGTTGACCAGCTGGCCGGAGGCTGGGCCGCCCAGATGCGAAACGTCGAACACGCGCAAGGTGGCGCGCGTGGGGTCGATGAAGGTTTCGTCGACCGGATCGACGCCGGGCGGCAGGCCCTCTTTTTCGGAATCAGGGGGGTCGAAATTGGGAATGATGGTGCCGGAGAATCCGGTCACCGCCATCGAGCCGGGATAGATGATCCGGGTTTCCTGCGCCTGCGCGGCGCCCAGCCACAGGCCGAGTGCCAGCGCCAGCAACCCGCCTGGATGCACAGCACGGCGCAAGCCGCCATCAAGAGACGACACGAACGAGCCGCGGATGCGAGACATGACACTACCCCCCGTAGTCGACGGGAGAACGTCGGGGCTGGCCGCGCAAATCAGGGCAAGGCGCGGCGGTCCGGCTCGTTCTTCCCTGATCGAATTGTCTGCTTTCCTCAAGACGACGATACGCCTGGTCTTACGCAGGGTCAACGGAATCAGCGGAAAGCCCAGCGCATCGACCCCGTCCCGAAGGCGGTGGTCGCGCCGAGCTCCTGTTGTTCCCGGAGACCGCAGAGCCTCTGGGTTATTGGTCATGGGGGCTTCCTTTCCGGGCCGCACCATGCGGCACCTGGAGATCAGTCGCGGGCGGAGATGGAAAGGTTCATGGAAGGCCTGCGCAGAATGCTTGCGCGCGATGCCGCCTCTTCTTATATACGCGCCAAGCCGTTCGGCGCCGGAGTGCCGGTTGCCGGAACGGGATTTCTTGTGAACAGGGGCTTTCGTCGGAACGCCTGTACGGGTCCTGAGAGCCTGCTTAGCGGAGAGACTAGAGAAATGGCAAAAGTAATCGGTATCGATCTCGGCACCACCAACTCCTGCATCGCCATCATGGATGGCAAGGAGCCCAAGGTAATCGAGAATGCGGAAGGCGCGCGCACGACGCCTTCCATCGTCGCCATCTCGGGCGACGACGAACGTCTGGTCGGCCAGCCGGCCAAGCGCCAGGCGGTCACCAATCCTGAAAACACCATCTTCGCGGTCAAGCGCCTGATCGGCCGCCGCTATGACGATCCGGTGACGGAGAAGGACAAGAAGCTTGTCCCCTACAAGATCGTCAAGGGCGACAATGGCGATGCCTGGGTCGAAGCTGGCGGCAGGAAGCAGTCGCCCTCGCAGATTTCGGCCATGATCCTGCAGAAGATGAAGGAGACGGCGGAAGCCTATCTCGGCGAAAAGGTCGAGAAGGCGGTCATCACCGTTCCGGCCTATTTCAACGACGCCCAGCGCCAGGCGACCAAGGATGCCGGCAAGATCGCCGGCCTTGAAGTGCTGCGCATCATCAACGAGCCGACCGCGGCAGCGCTTGCCTATGGCCTCGACAAGAAGGAAGGCAAGACCATTGCCGTCTATGACCTTGGCGGCGGCACGTTCGACATTTCGGTGCTCGAAATCGGCGATGGCGTGTTCGAGGTCAAGTCGACCAATGGCGACACCTTCCTCGGCGGCGAGGATTTCGACATGCGCCTGGTCGAATACCTGGCGGCCGAGTTCAAGAAGGAACAGGGCATCGACCTGAAGAACGACAAGCTTGCCCTGCAGCGCCTCAAGGAGGCGGCTGAAAAGGCCAAGATCGAGCTGTCGTCGACCACCCAGACCGAAATCAACCTGCCCTTCATCACCGCCGACGCGACCGGGCCGAAGCACCTGACGCTGAAGCTGACGCGCGCCAAGTTCGAGCAGCTGGTCGACGACCTCGTCCAGCGCACGATTGCCCCTTGCAAGGCGGCATTGAAGGATGCCGGCCTGAAGGCGGGCGAGATCGACGAAGTCGTCCTGGTCGGCGGCATGACCCGCATGCCCAAGATCCAGGAAATCGTGAAGCAGTTCTTCGGCAAGGAGCCGCACAAGGGCGTCAATCCGGATGAGGTCGTCGCTCTCGGCGCCGCCATCCAGGCCGGCGTGCTGCAGGGCGACGTCAAGGACGTGCTGTTGCTCGACGTGACGCCGCTGTCGCTCGGCATCGAGACGCTGGGTGGCGTGTTCACCCGCCTGATCGAACGCAACACGACGATCCCGACCAAGAAGAGCCAGGTGTTCTCGACGGCCGAGGACTCACAGTCGGCAGTGACCATCCGGGTCTTCCAGGGTGAGCGCGAAATGGCCGCCGACAACAAGGCGCTCGGCCAGTTCGACCTGGTCGGCATTCCGCCGGCGCCGCGCGGCGTACCGCAGATCGAGGTCACCTTCGACATCGACGCCAACGGCATCGTCAACGTTTCGGCCAAGGACAAGGGCACCGGCAAGGAGCACCAGATCCGCATCCAGGCATCGGGTGGTCTTTCGGACGCCGACATCGAGAAGATGGTCAAGGACGCCGAGGCCAATGCCGAGACCGACAAGAAGCGGCGTGCGCTGGTCGAGGCCCGCAACCAGGCCGAAGCGCTGCTGCATTCCTCGGAGAAGTCGCTGAAGGAATATGGCGACAAGGTTTCGGAAGGCGAGCGCACGGCGATCTCCGACGCGATCGCGGCGCTGAAGACCGCGACCGAAGGCGACGACGCGGCCGACATCGAAGCCAAGAGCCAGGCGCTGGCCGAGGCTTCTATGAAGCTTGGCCAAGCCATGTACGAGGCTTCGCAGAAGGAAGCGGCGGAAGCCGACGCCAAGGCGGACGCCGCCAAGGACAGTGACGTTGTCGACGCCGATTTCGAGGAAATCGACGAAGACGACGACAAGAAGAAGTCGGCCTGAACCGTTTGACGGCAAGATAAAGCGAAAAGCCCGGCGAAGGCCGGGCTTTTTTGCAACCCCTTGCAGAAAAACAGCGGGCCTTGCTGAAAAAATGCAGGCAAAGCCGCGTCGACACTGGCATCCCCCTTCCATCGCACCTAAATCGAAGCGTCAGTGCCGGCAAGAGACGCAACAATGCTTCAAGACGTTGAGCATCCGGACAGCGGGAAAAAATGAAAGCTGATTTCTACGAGACGCTGGGCGTGCAAAAAGGCGCCGATGAGAAGGAGCTCAAGAGCGCTTTCCGCAAGCTCGCCATGCAATTCCATCCCGATCGCAACCCCGGCGACCATTCCTGCGAGCACAAGTTCAAGGAAATCAACGAAGCCTACGAGACGCTGAAAGACCCGCAGAAGCGCGCGGCCTATGACCGCTTCGGTCATGCCGCCTTCGAACAGGGCGGCATGAATGGCGGGGCCCAAGGCTTTGGCGCCGGCGGCTTCGCCGACATTTTCGAGGACATTTTCGGCGACATGATGGGCGGGCGCCAGCGCCGCTCGTCGGGCGGCCGCGAGCGCGGCGCCGACCTGCGCTACAACATGGAAATCACCCTGGAAGAGGCTTTTGCCGGCAAGACCGCACAGATCCGGGTGCCGGCGTCGATCTCGTGCTCTGAATGTTCGGGCAGCGGCGCTAAGCCCGGCACCCAGCCCGTCACCTGCTCGATGTGCAACGGCCACGGCAAGGTGCGCGCCACGCAAGGCTTCTTCTCGATCGAGCGGACCTGCCCGCAATGCCAGGGGCGCGGCCAGACGATCAAGGATCCGTGCCCGAAATGCGCCGGCCAGGGCCGCGTCACCGAGGAGCGTTCGCTGTCGGTCAACATCCCGGCCGGCATCGAGGACGGCACCCGCATCCGCCTTGCCAATGAGGGCGAAGCCGGCCTGCGCGGCGGGCCCTCGGGCGACCTCTATATTTTCCTGGCGGTCAAACCGCACGAGTTCTTCCAACGCGACGGCGCCGATCTCTATTGCAAGGTGCCGATCTCGATGACGACGGCAGCCCTTGGCGGCTCCTTCGAGGTGACGACGCTGGACGGCACGCAGACCAAGGTCAAGGTGACCGAAGGCACACAGAACGGGCGCCAGTTCCGCCTCAAGGGCAAGGGCATGCCTGTGCTGCGCCAGCCCAATGTCGGCGACCTCTACATCCAGACCGCGGTCGAGACGCCGCAGAACCTGACCCGGCGCCAGCGCGAACTTCTGGAGGAGTTCGAACAGCTCTCCTCGCAGGACAATTCGCCTCAATCGAGCGGCTTTTTCGCCCGTATGAAGGATTTCTTCGAGTCTTTCGGCGAGCGTTGATGCACTTTGGCCCGCGTAAGCCGATTTGCCACGCGTAAATCCTTGAATCGCGTCGCCCCTTGAGACGCGACGAAAATTATCTTATCCACGACATGCGTCCGGCCGCGCCTTGCCTAGCACCGCTCAGGTGCTAAGTAACTTTGCGGGGAGCGCTGAGGAGAGCTTGCATGACACGTGGCCCTGGACTGCGGAAGGCGCTTGTCGAAAAGTTCGACGACGAACTCAAATTCTTCAAGGGCTGGATCGACAAGCCGAAGACGGTTGGCTCGATCGTGCCGACCAGTTCGATCACCGCGCGCAAGATGGCCTCGATCGTCAATCCTAAATCCGGCCTGCCAGTGCTCGAGGTCGGTCCCGGTACCGGCGTCATCACCCGCGCCATCCTCGCCCAGGGCGTACGCCCCGAAAACCTCTACGCTGTCGAATATTCCACGGATTTCGTTCGTCACCTGCGGCGGCTCTATCCCGGCGTCAACGTCATCGAGGGCGACGCCTTCAACCTCAACGCCACGCTTGGCGACAAGAGCGGGATGATCTTCGATTCCGTCGTTTCGGGCGTGCCGCTGCTCAACTTTCCGGTCGCCCAGCGCATCGCCTATATCGAGAGCCTGCTCGACCGCATCCCGGCCGGACGGCCGATCGTGCAGCTGACCTACGGACCGATGTCGCCGATCCCGGCCGGCCGCGGTGACTACACGGTCAAGCATTTCGATTTCATCCTCCGCAACATTCCGCCGACGCAGCTGTGGATCTATCGCCGCGAGGCGCACTAAGTGAGAAGGGAATAGGGCAATAGGGGAGTAAGGGAGTAGGGATGAAGGGTTCCATTTCCAGGCTATTTTCTACTCCCATATTCCCCTACTGCCCTATTCCCCTATCCAGCCGTTGATTTGAGCCGTCCTTGGCTGTACCTGTCCGGGAACAAGGGTGGCCAATGGCAGTGATCCCGAAAATCCTCGTCTTCGCCGGCTCGGTGCGCAGCGGCGCCTATAGCGGCAGGGCCGCCGACGTGGCGCAAAAGGAACTCGCCATGCAAGGTGCCGAGGTGACCCGCATCTCGCTCGCCGACTACCCCCTGCCGATCATGGACGAGGATCTGGAAAAGGAAAAAGGCGTTCCCGAAAACGCCCAGAAACTCGGCCGTCTGATCATCGCCCATGACGGGCTGCTGATCGCCACACCCGAATATAACGGCTCCATTCCGCCGCTGCTCAAGAACACGATCGACTGGGTGAGCCGGGTGCGCAGGGATGGTGGCCGGCCAGTCAGGCCGCTGGCCGGCAAGGTCGTTGGCCTCTGCTCGTCCTCCAACGGGCACTTTGCCGGTATCCGCTGCATCAACCATCTGCGCGCGGTGCTGGTGCGTTGCCAGATGGAGGTGGTGACGCCGGAATGCTCGGTGCCCGACGGCGGTGACGCCTTCGACGAGGATGGAAATTTCCGTGACGAAAGACTGCACAAATCGATGGAGCACTTATGCCGCACGCTGATCGAGACCTCGCGCCTGCTGTCCACCCGGATCGAGGCATGATCGCCAATAGCATGCGCGACCGGCTCATCGTCGGCCTCGACGTGCCGACAGTGAAGCAAGCCGAGCAGGCAGTGCGCGAACTCGACGGCATCGTCTCCTTCTACAAGATCGGCTACCAGCTTGCCTTCGCCGGCGGGCTCGACTTCGCCAGGGAGCTGGCCAGCGGCGGCACCAACGTCTTCCTAGACATGAAGCTGCTCGACATCGACCACACGGTGGCCAAGGGTGTCGAGAACATCGTCAAGATGGGCGTGACCATGCTGACCATCCACGCCTATCCCAAGGCCATGCAGGCCGCCGTAGAGGCGGCCAGAGGCAGCGACCTTTGCCTGCTTGCCGTTAGCGTTCTGACCTCGATGGACGAGCAGGACATGATCGACGTCGGCTATGAGTACGATCCGCATACGCTGGTGCTTAGGCGCTCGGAACAGGCGCTGCATGCCGGCATGGGCGGCATCGTCTGCTCGGCCGCGGAGGCCGAGGCGGTGCGCCGGATCGTGGGACCCGACATGGCGGTGGTGACGCCCGGCATCCGGCCGGCGGGCAGCGACCATGGCGACCAGAAGCGCGTGGTGACGCCAGGCCAGGCGATTCGCAACGGCGCCAGCCACCTCGTCGTCGGCCGTCCGATCATTGCTGCGGCCAACAAACGGGAAGCGGCCGAAGCCATCCTCGACGAGATGCGCTCGGCCTGAGATTTCCAGGAACAAGTTCGGAGACCAAGAAAATGCCCAAAGGATATTGGATCGCTCGTGTCGATGTGCGCGACGCGGAAGGCTACAAGGACTATGTCTCCGCCGCCAAACCTGCCTTCGAGCGCTTCGGCGCGAAGTTCCTGGCGCGCGGCGGCGAGCATGAAAAGGCCGAAGGCCCCGGCCGCGCACGCAATGTCATCATCGAGTTCGAATCGCTGGCCGCCGCGCATGATTGCTACCATTCGCCGGAATACCAGCGCGCCGCCGCCATCCGCCAGAAGGTCGCCGACGGCGAGATCGTCCTGGTCGAGGGCGCCTGAGGTCCCCTGCAAGCATAGTTCCGGTTTTAGCCGGAGACGTGCTCAAAATCGGATAGAGCCTGGCGGCGTTTGAAGCCCCGCAGGCTCATTTTACATATCTTTGCTCCGCGATTTCACGGTGATCTGCCTGGCGCAGTTGCCAGGTGCGGAGCCGTGCCGACGAGCGCTCATTCAACGCCGGTCGGATTGCCGGTTGACATGCAGGTATTTACCTGCATATTATGCCTTACAACAGAGTGAGGCAGATGGACGCCGACAAGGTTTTCAAAGCGCTGGGCGACCCGACACGCAGAAGGCTGCTTGACCTTCTGTGCGAGCAGAACGGGCAGACGCTCAGTCAGCTTTGCGATCATCTGGACATGGCCAGGCAATCCGCCACCCAGCACCTCGACCTGCTGGAGGCGGCCAACCTGGTGAGCACGGTCAAGCGCGGCCGCGAAAAACTACATTTCATCAATCCCGTGCCGCTGCACGAAGTCTACGAGCGCTGGGTACGGAAATTCGAACGGCAGCGGCTCAGCCTGCTGCACGACCTGAAGCAGGAACTCGAAGGAGAAGACCAATGACCAGGGAAACGACCAGCTTTGTCTACGTGACCTATATCCGCTCGACGCCGCAGAAGGTGTTCGAGGCGATAATCAAGCCCGAGATCGCAAAGCGCTACTGGGGCCACGAGAACGTCTCCGAATGGACGCCGGGCTCGAAATGGGAGCACATCCGCGCCAATGACGAACGGACTGTCGAACTCGTCGGCAAGGTCGTCGAGATTTCGCCGCCGACCCGCCTCGTCATCACCTGGGCGAACGCTTCGCAGGCGGACGATCCGTCAAAAACCAGCCGCGTGACGTTCGCCATCGAGGAATACGACACCATGGTGCGGCTGACCGTCAGCCATGACGAGCTCGAGGCCGGCAGCGGCATGGCGAAGGGCGTCAGCCAGGGTTGGCCGGCGGTGCTGTCCAGCCTGAAATCCTTCCTCGAAACCGGCAGCGGCATCGATATTTTCGCCAAGCCGAAATCGGCCTGATGTTGCGGCCTCGAGCAGAATCAGACCCGTGGAGAATGACAATGACCAAGCGCTATACCGGCGGCTGCGCATGCGGCGCGATCCGTTACGAGACCAATGACGAGCCGATCTTCCAGAACCACTGCCAATGCAGCGATTGCCAGAAGCGCTCAGGCACCGGCCACGGATCCTACCTGACCTTCGGCCAGCGTGCCGATATGGCCATTACCGGGGAGGTGAGCACCTGGCGCGTGGCGGGCGCCAGCGGCAATGAAAAAATCCACACCTTCTGTCCAACCTGCGGAACGCCGGTCTTTCTGATATCCGTCGCCATGCCGGAATTCATAGCGGTCCATGCGGCCAGCCTCGACGATCCGGAACAGTTCAGCCCACAGATGGTGACTTACACGAGCCACGGCCATGCCTGGGACAAGATGGATCCCGCCTTGCAGGCGGTCGAGCGAATGCCGTAGTGAAACGCGTCCGCCGGTCGGCCCGCGATCTGCCGTAGCGCCTTCAGGCGCGATGCTCTTGGCCGATCAGCCGGCTCGCCGCTGTCTCGGCTATGGCATCGGCAAGCTCGAGGCCCCATTGCTGGCGGCAATAGGCGCGGAAATCGAAGCAGGGCAGGCCGGGGCAGACCTCGAACTCGATGAGGTGGACGGTGTCGTCGGCCTCGACCCTGAGATCGATGGAAAACACGTCGCGCAGGCCGAGCCCGCTCATCAGCCGCCCGGCGATCGCACGAATCCTGGCGTCGGCGGCCGGCTGGCTGTCGGCGACCGCGACGAGCTCCGGCTCGGCGTAATGTCCCGCCGCTTTCGCTGCCTCGCCAGTGTCGCCGTAGAGCGCCAGGCTGTCGGCCATGGTCTGGAAATCGGCGCCTGAATCGACAAAGGCCACGCCAAGCACTTCGACTCCCGCGCCCGGCATCAGGCTAAGGAAACTGGCGCGCACGTTGCGGCCGGCGACGTAGGGCTGGACGACGACATCGTCGCGATAGGCCGAAAAGACGCGCCGGCTGAGCTCCAAAGCGTGGGCGAGATCGCCGCAGCGCGACTCCGGCCAGATGCCGATCTTGGCGCCGAGCCGGTTGGGCTTGACGAACCAGCCGGCGGGCGAGGCCGGCGGCTCGACCAGCCATTGGCCGTCACGCGCGAGCCCAGCCTGTGGCACCGGCAGGCCGAGCGCGCCGAGCACGGCGCCGGAGCGGAACTTGTCCTGGCAGAGCGCGAACAGCGCATCGTCGGCGCCGATTGTCTTGAAACCGCCCAGTCGCGCCAAAGCGGGCGCCGCGCCGCCGCGGAAATAGGCGATGCCGTCGGTCAGCGTCCAGACCAGCGTTGTGCTGGGATGCTCGCCGGCGAGCACGCTGGCAGCGTCGTCGAGCGCCACCGGCGTGAACGACAGGCCGCGTGCCTGGCAGGCACGGCCAAGCACGTCGAATTCAGGAGCGAGATCGGTCGACTGCGCCAGATAGGACGCGATTTCGGTTGCGCGCTGCGGCGCATGGCCGTCGGCGACCAGACGGTCGAAACAAGCCTTTTCCGGCTCATGGACGAGTATCAGTTTCGGCTTACGGCTTGGCATGAGATGAACGATCCCCGGCGGTACGATCACCTACCATCGCATGGTCGAGACGTCAGGCTCTCGCGAAACCGACACGGTGCGGGCGGTGGCGTGACAACGCACCGTCCGACCGTAGAATCCAGTTCGATCAGGCGATCAGCACGCGCGGCTCGAAGCGGCCGTTGACGGGAATATCGAGCAGAAAGGTCATGCCGCCCTGCAGATCCAGCAGACGCTGCTTCTCATCCTTGCCCGACCAGGCGGAGGTGACCGCCAGCCGGTCGGCCTTGGCGCCGACGAAGGCTGGGCAGGATGGCTGCGTCACCGGCATGGCGACCGTGCGGACGAGCTTGCCGTCGGGTCCGTAGGCTTCGATGACGCTGCCGCCCCAGACGGCGTTCCACAGGATGCCGTCGCGGTCGAGCACCGACCCGTCGACATAGCCCTTGGCCGAGCGGTGGTCGACGAACAGCTTGGGCTCACCGGCAGGCAGACCGGTCGCCGGGTCGCAGGCGACGCGCATCAGCAGCCCGGTCGAGGTGTCGGTGTAGTAAGCGATCGCGCCATCCTCGGTAAAACAGATCGAATTGGAGACGGTGATGTCCGAAAACAGCTGGCGCAGTTCGCCCTTGAAAAACCAGTAGATCGAACCCGCGCCTTTTTCCTCGCCCTTGCCCATGGTGCCCATCCACAGGGCGCCGCAGGGATGGACGCGGGAATCGTTGGAGCGCGTGACCGGATTGTCGGCCTCGACAGGCGTGTGCAGCGTCAGCTTGCCGGTCGCGACATCGCGGACATAAAGGCCGGTCTCGGCGGCGATCAGCTGGCGCTTGTCGTCGATGACGGCGATGGCGCTCGCCATTTGGCCAAGCTCATGGACGGTGGTCGCGCCGCCGGACAGCCGCTTTTCCAGAAGCTGGCTGTTGACGATGTCAAACCAGTAGAGCGTATCGGTGGCGGGATCGTAGCTCGGCCCCTCGCCGAGCTGGCAGACGTGATCGGAAAAAACCGAAACGATCGCTTCGCTCATCCTGCTTCTCCGAACACCGCATCCCAGGCCGCGACGGCAGCTTGCGCACGCGCGGCCACCTCGTCGACGCTCATGCCCGGCTTGAACAGGCTGGAGCCCAGACCAAAGGCGGTCACGCCGGCAGCCTTGTAGCCGGCAAAATCTTTTTCGGAGACACCGCCGACGGCACCGACCAATGTCTGCGCCGGCAACACCGCGCGCATCGCTGAAATGCCGCCGGCACCCAGCACGCTCGCCGGGAAGAATTTCAGGGCCGAGGCGCCGAGCTTGATCGCCAGGAAAGCCTCGGTCGGCGTGAACACGCCGGGCATCGTCACCATGCCGTAATGCATGGCGCGCGCCATCACCTCGGCATCGATGTTGGGACTGACCAGAAGCCGCCCTCCGGCCTGGTGCAAGCCATCGACATCGGCCGGCGTCAGCACCGTGCCGGCGCCGACCAGCGCCGTTTTCGGCAGCACTTGGACGATGCGGGCGATCGACGAGAACGGTTGCGGCGAGTTGAGCGGCACTTCGATCGCCTCGATGCCAGCGTCGAACAGCGCCTGGCCCATGGCCATCGCCTCGGTGGGCTTGAGCCCGCGAAGGATGGCAACCAGGCCGCGCTTGAGTTTTGGAAACGGTGCGGTCTGGCTCATCGGGCAACTCCAATTCTGGCGATCATGCCGTTCTCGCGCGCCGCCTCGACGAGACCGGCACGCACTGCCTCGTCGGCGTCGACGGCCCGGACCTCAAGCCCAGCAAGACCAAGTGCGGCCTGGTAGAGTGCGGCCAGCGCGCCGGAGGCAATCAGCACCACGGGTTCGGCACCGGCGCCATGCCGGCGGCTGGCGGAGGCGATCTCGCCGCCGATCAAAAGGCCGGACAGGCAGGCGGCGGCATCGTCGGCTTTCAGATCCTGCAGCAGGCCGGCGGCGCGGATCGAAAACAGCCGCGAGGTGACATCGCCGCCTTCGCCCAATGCGGTGTCGCACCAGCGGCGGAAGAACGGATTGTCCGATGTGACCGGCTTGGGGTGCTCGCCGAGCGAGTGGCGCAGGATCGAGTGCGCGGCAAGCACGGAAAACAGCTCGCCGGTCGGCCAGGTGCCGAAGCCGGTGACGGCGCCGTCCTCGACCAGCACCCATTTCGAATGGGTGCCGGGCATGCAGACCAGCTGGCGCCCCCTGGCCGGCAGGCCGGCGCCGGCAAGCTGGGTTTCCTCGCCGCGCATGACGTCGGGCGCGTCAGTCAGCCGCTGGGCAAGGCCCGGAACGATGCGGATGTCGCGGCTTTGGCCGGGCACGCTGGCGGCACCCGCAAGGATGGCGGTAAGCGGCGCCGGCACGGTGACATAGGGCGCTTCCAGCCAGCCCTGGCGGGACCCGGCCATGCCGCAGATGATGACGGGCAGCGCCGCTGGTGCTCCCATCGCCGCCAGATGCCCTTCGAGGATGGTCGAAAAGCCCTTTTGCTGCGCGGTGATCAGGCCGTCATCGCCGCGGCGTTCGGCAAGCATCTTGCCTTGCCCGTCGATCAGCCAGACCCGCATGCGGGTCGTGCCCCAGTCGACGGCGGCGACCGCCGGTGCGTTGCCGGCTTGGCTCACAGGAAACCTCCATCGACGATCAGCATCTGCGCCGTCAGCATGCGCGAAGCGTCCGAGGCCAGGAACAGCACCGTGCCGACGATGTCGTCGGGCTGCATCACCTGTTTTATGCACTGCTTGGCGACATGGGCGGCAAGCCCCTGTTCGGTCACCCAGAGCTCCTTCTGCCGCTCGGTGATCACCCAGCCGGGCGCGATGGCGTTGACGCGGATGCCGTCCACACCGAGCTTGCCGGCCAGCCCCTTGGTCAGACCGAGGATACCGGCCTTGGCGGCCGTGTAGGACGGCATGTCGGGGTGGTTGATCAGATAGGACGTCGAGGTGAAGTTGATGATCGAGCCGCCGCCGGCCCGCTTCATGCCCGGCGCCACCGCTTGCGCGGTGAAGAAATGCGGCCTCAGATTAATGGCTTGGTTGTTGTCCCAGAACTCGACCGTCACGTCTTCGACGGCGTGGCGTTCGTCCCAGGCCGCATTGTTGACCAGCACGGTGACATCGCCATGCGCCTCGGCAGCCTTCGCGGCGGACGCCCGCAGGGCCTCGACATCGCGCAAATCGGTCTTGAGATAGAGCGGCCGGCGGCCGAATTCTTTCTCGATGCGGTCGGCAAGAGCTGTGCTTGGGCCGTCGGCGATGTCGATGAAGGCGACATTGGCGCCCTGGCGCACAAAACCCTCGGTCAGTGCCGCGCCAATTCCGGAGCCGCCGCCGGTGATCAGCACCGAGGCTCCTTCGAGGTCGGCAAAATGCGCCGATGGCATCATCGTTGTTGTCTCCCAGCGCATGACCCCGAAAATCGGATCGATTTTCGGAAAGGGATCATGCGCAAATGTTAAATGCTACAGCGTCCTTTGCGCGTCTTGAAAGACGCGCGGCGCCGTAGCGTGATCGGCGCGCATCCTAGCCACGCAAGGCGCGCGGGCAAGGGCGAACCGCCGAATTTCAGGGCTTATGTCAGACAAAACGACAATGCGCCGCACCGGATGCGCACGGCAGCACCGTCGGGGTTGGGGATTGCGGAGGACCGCCGGTCAGATCGCCTTGGCGCGCAGGGCGCCGCGGAAGGAATCGCGGAGATAGCCGAGCGTGGCGTCGGCATCGACCGGCTTGCCGAACAGATAGCCCTGTCCGCCGGCGCAGCCAAACTGGACCAGGCGATCGGCCTGCGCTTCCTGCTCGATTCCTTCGGCGACGACGTCCATGCCGAGCCCTTCGCACATGGCCAGAATGGCGCGGATGATGTGTTCCGACGGCCTGTCGTCGAGAATGGAGGAGACGAAGGCGCGGTCGATCTTGAGCTTGTCGAAATGGAATTCGCGCAAGCGGCCGAGCGAGGATTGGCCGGTGCCGAAATCGTCGAGCGAGACGCGGATGCCGACGCGGCGCAGATCCTCGACGATCTGAGCGGCCGAGGCCGGGTCGTTCATCAGGCCGGTCTCGGTGATCTCGATCTCCAGCCGGCGCGGATCGAAGCCGGTGCGGTCGAGGATCGCCAGTATGTGCAGGCCGGTGTTCTGGTCGACGAGCTGCGAGGGTGACAGGTTGAACGACAGGAACAGGTCCTTTGGCCAGCTTCTGGCGGCCTCCGTCGCCTTGCGCAGCACCAGCTGCGACAACGGGCCGATGATGCCGCGCTCCTCGGCGATGGGAATGAAGACGGTCGGCGGCACGGAACCCAGGTCGCGGTCGGTCCAGCGCGCCAGCGTCTCGAAGCCGATGGTGCGGCGCGTGGCGAGATCGACGATGGGTTGGAAATGCGGCTCCACCTCGCCGGCCGAGACAGCCCGGCGCAGCGCCTGTTCGATGCGGGTGACGCGCTTGGCCGCTTCTTCCATCTCACGGGTGTAGACGACGACGCGGCCACGGCCGGAACGCTTGGCGTGGTAGAGTGCCGTCTCTGCCTTGTTGATGAGGATTTCCGTGGTCTCGTCGCCCGAATAGAACAACGAGCAGCCGACCGAGGCCGAAAGCCTGGCGGTGCGTTCGCCGACATCGTAGGGCGCCGACAGGATCTCGATCAGCATGCGCGACTTTTCGGCCGCAGCGTCCTCGCTGAATACCATCGGATAGAGAAAAGCGAATTCGTCGGCGCCGATGCGGCAGACCGTGGAATAGCCGTCCATAGAGGCGCGCAGCCGCATCGCGACCTGGATCAGGATGTCGTCGCCGGCCTTGTGGCCGAACAGATCGTTGATCGGCTTGAAGCCGTCGAGGTCGAGAATCCCGACGGTAAAGGGCGCGGGATCGTCGGCTCGGTCGGCGATCAGCCGATCGACCTTGTCGAAGAAGCGGCGATGGTTGCCAAGCCCGGTCAACGGATCGGTGAATGCCAGATCCGTGCTCTCCCTGTTTGCCTGACCGGTGCCAAACGAAGTTTGCATCGGTGTCCCTGTTTTGTGACTTCGGAATTTATTTTCAGACTGGCAGCAAACCCTTTAGGAAACGTATCGCGAAATCGATTTTCCATGGGCAACCGCGACCTGTTTCGAAGGATCGATGTGAGGTGTGCATTCGGGCTCAAGGAACAACGAGGACGCGCAGCCTGGCTCCTGTCACGGAATGACCGGCAGGGCCGAGCTTGCGACTTGCTGATGCCAATCTTCAAAAGGTCGCGATTGGCAGACGGGCAGTGAGCCTGTACAGGCAGGACAGTCGTCCATCCGAGCCGCCGGAGACCCGCCATGAAGCTGAAAATCGCCGTCCAGATGGACCACATCTCCACCGTGTCGATCGCCGGCGACACCTCGTTCGCGCTGTCGCTGGAAGCGCAGCGGCGTGGCCATGAGCTGTTCCACTACACGCCGGGTCGGCTGTCGTTGCGCGACGGCAAGGTGTTTGCCCGCATTGAGGAGATGCAGGTGCGCGACGAGAAAGGCAGCCACTATTCGCTGGGCGAGAAGGTGCGCACCGATCTGTCGGAGATGGACGTCGTCCTGCTGCGCCAGGATCCGCCCTTCGACATGAACTACATCACCACCACGCACATCCTGGAGCGCATCCACCCGAAGACGCTCGTGGTCAACGACCCGGCCTGGGTGCGCAACAGCCCGGAAAAGATCTTCGTCACCGAATTTGCCGACCTGATGCCGGACACGCTGATCACCAAGGATCCACTCGAAGTTGCCGCCTTCCGCAAGGAGTTCGGCGACATCATCGTCAAGCCGCTCTACGGCAATGGCGGCGCCGGCATCTTCCATCTGCTGGAGGGCGACCGCAACCTGGCCTCGCTGCTGGAAATGTTCGGCCAGATGTTTCGCGAACCCTATATCGTGCAGCGCTATCTCAAGGACGTGCGCAAGGGCGACAAGCGCATCATCCTGATCGACGGCGAGCCGGTCGGCGCCATCAACCGGGTGCCCGCCGAACATGATTCCCGCTCCAATATGCATGTCGGCGGCCGCGCCGAAAAGACCGAGCTGACGGCGCGCGAACGCGAGATCTGCGCCCGCATCGGGCCGTCGCTGAAGGAGCGTGGCTTCATCCTGGTCGGCATCGACGTCATCGGTGACTACATGACCGAGATCAATGTCACCTCGCCGACCGGCGTGCGCGAGGTCAAACGCTTCGGCGGCGCCGACATCGCCAGCCTGTTCTGGGACGCGGTCGAGGACAAGCGCGGGTAAGCCGTTTTCATTTTGTCTTAACCATGTTCCGTTTTTGCAACCGCGCTCAATTCGGCTGCAACCCACGCGCTCACATGTTCCCGTAATGTTCTTGATTTGACCGAGGATTTGTGATTGTCTGCCCGTGGGGCCATTTCTTGGCCATCGCGTGGGTTGTGGCCTGGGGGCAAAGAAATGGTGGCGCGGGTTCGCACGGTCGCTTTCCAAGGCATCGAGGCCGTGCCGGTCGACGTGCAGGTGATGATCGCGCCCGGCAAGGTCAACATGCACATCGTCGGCCTGGGCGACAAGGCGGTGGCCGAAAGCCGCGAGCGGGTGCAGGCCGCACTGCATGCTTCAGGCCTGTCGATGCCGTCGAAGAAGGTCACGGTCAATCTGGCGCCGGCCGACCTGCCGAAGGAAGGCAGTCACTACGACCTGCCGATCGCGCTTGGCCTGATGGCTGCCCTTGGCGCCATTCCGGGCGACATGCTGGCCGGCTATGTCGTACTTGGAGAATTGTCGCTCGACGGCACGATTGCCGCGGTCGCCGGCGCCTTGCCGGCGGCGATCGCCGCCAATGCCGAGGGCAAAGGCCTGATCTGCCCGTTCGCCTGCGGACCTGAGGCGGCCTGGGCTGGAAAGGATTTCGACATTCTGGCACCGCGCAGCCTGATTGCCATCGCCAATCATTTTCGCGGCACGCAGGTGCTGTCGCGCCCCGAGGCCGGCATCCACGCCGCCGCGCCGGATTTGCCCGACCTCGCCGACATCAAGGGCCAGGAGACCGCCAAGCGGGCGCTGGAAGTGGCGGCCGCCGGCGGGCATAATCTTCTCATGATCGGCCCGCCGGGCTCGGGCAAATCGATGCTGGCGCAGCGGCTGCCGTCGATCCTGCCGCCGCTGGCGCCGAAGGAATTGCTCGAAGTCTCGATGATCGCGTCGGTGGCGGGAGAGCTCGGCGAAGGCAAATTGACCGACCGGCGGCCGTTCCGCGCGCCGCACCACTCTGCCTCGATGGCGGCAATGGTTGGCGGCGGCATCCGCGCGCGGCCGGGCGAGGTGTCGCTGGCCCATCACGGCGTGCTGTTCCTCGACGAGTTTCCCGAGTTCACGCCGCAGACGCTCGATGCGCTGCGCCAGCCGTTGGAGACCGGCGACTGCATGATCGCGCGGGCCAACCATCGCGTCACCTATCCAGCGCGTATCCAGCTGGTGGCGGCGATGAACCCGTGCCGTTGCGGCATGGCCGGCGAGCCTGGTTATCGCTGCCTGCGCGGCGAGCGCTGCCGCACCGACTATCAGGCGCGCATTTCGGGCCCGCTGCTCGACCGCATCGATCTCAGGATCGAGGTGCCGGCGGTCTCGGCCAGCGACCTGATCCGGCCCGACCGGGCGGAGAAAAGTGCCGATGTGGCGATGCGCGTGGCACGCGCCCGCACCATCCAGCGCGAGCGCTTCGAGCGGCTCGGCGCCACCCGCGCCACCACCAACGCGCATTGCGCGCCCTCGGTCATCGAGGAGATCGCCATGCCGGACGCCGCCGGCCTGTC
>NZ_RZRO01000021.1:0-9214 GCF_003997975.1 Mesorhizobium sp. M7A.F.Ca.US.005.03.1.1 | reverse complement strand
GTGGCACGCGCCCGCACCATCCAGCGCGAGCGCTTCGAGCGGCTCGGCGCCACCCGCGCCACCACCAACGCGCATTGCGCGCCCTCGGTCATCGAGGAGATCGCCATGCCGGACGCCGCCGGCCTGTCGCTGCTCAAGGACGCCAGCGAAAAGCTCGCCTTTTCGGCGCGAGCCTATCACCGGGTGCTGAAGGTGGCGCGGACACTCGCCGATCTCGACGCCAGCGAAACCGTCGGCCGCATCCATCTGGCCGAAGCGATTTCCTACCGCATGAGTTCGGAGCGGGTGGCGCAGGCGGCGTAGATCCTTGAGGGCGGGGCAATCGCCTATATGGCATCTTCTGAGATGTTTGCCCGGCACTTACCCCCACCCTTAGTCCCTCCCCACAAGGGAGGGAGACTTCGTCAGCGCTGACCTCGGCAAACTACCGAAAGTCGGCGCAGAAAATGGTCACGGGAGCGCGGAGCAGCGCTCCCTCCCCCTGTGGGAAGGGGTAGGGTGGGGGTTCTCTTCGTAAAAACTCATATGCGATAGCCCTCCCCTCAAGGGGGACCGCCGCTGCCTTTGGATACTTTCTTCGGATTGACGCTCGGCGTCGGCGCTTCGGGCGGCGGTTCGGCGGCGGCAGGCGCCGGGGCGGGTTCGGCTGCAGGCGCTTCGGGAGCGCTGTTGCTCAAGGTGACCGAGATGCCGAATAGCTTCCACTGCCGCTCATGCGGCGCGAACAGCAGCTCGAAATTGACCTGCATCGGCACCGAGGGGAAAAAGCCCGCCATGTGCAGCATGCCGCTGGGCTCGATTTGCGGCAGAAGCGTCAGCTGCGGCTCCAGCACGGCAACGCCGCCGAGATCGAGCGCCTGCTGGCGCTGCGGCGCGAAGATCTCGCCAAGCTTTGCCGCGGTGTTGGCCTGGAAGCCTGGCGCGCCGAGATCGCGCAGCACGGTATAGTTACCGGTCTTGTTGGCCTGGTCCAGCGCCAGAAGCGAGGTGCGCACCAGGATCAGCACGCCATTGCGGTCGATATTGGCCGGCTTCGGCTCGGCCGGCCTGGCGGTCCTCTGCGTTTTCTTCGGCTGTTGCTCTTGCGACTGCGCGACGGTCGGTTGCGCAATTGCCAATACCGACAGCGCGGCCAGAAGCATCGCCGGTACCCGCTTCCGCAACGGTCTGGTTGCCCTGCGCGCCGTCATGCCCTTGCCTCTCGCCAGATCGCCATCGCGGGCTTGAGCCTCCATTGCCGGTTGCTCCAGCGAGCAAACGGACGGCCGATCGGCTGTCTCGTGCCAAGCGGCGGCTTGCGCCGTCAAAACTCGCCCGCCAGACCGATGCGGGCGGCGTGGCTCTCGCCGCCGCCATAGGCATAGCCGGCGGTCACGGCGAAGGGCTCGTCGAAAAGATCGAGCCGATGCGCCAGCGAGGCGCCGAACGCCGTCTCGCCCTTGAAGTAGCCGAGATTGGTGGCCCAGCTGGTGCGGCCGGGCGCCGACGGCATCGGCGCCGTCGTCATGGCGATGGCCGCGGCGATGCCCTGACGGGCCTCGGTGCGGGTTTGCGCCAATTCACCGGTCAAGCCTCCGAGCCCGGCTTCGAGCCCGGCGAGGTCGACGCTCGATGTGGCGAGATTGCCGGCGCCGTCGCTGGTGAGCAGGTAGGTCGGGCCGCTCTGGGCAGCCTTGCTGGCGGCGCTGTTGACGCCGGCGAATGTGTAGGTGGCGGCGCCGTCGCCGATCGCCACCTGGCCGGCCCGCGTGGTGGTGACACCGGCGCCGATGGCGACGGCATTGTCCTGGCCGGCGAGGCTGTCGGCGCCCAGGGCGATCGAATTGTTGACCGTTAGGATGTTGCCCAAAGTCCCGCTGCCGGCATTCTGGCCGATGGCAATGTTGTCGTTGCCGGCCAGAAATTGACCTGCACGGGTGCCGCTGGCGACATTGTTGTCGCCCTCTACGATATTGCCGGCGGAGGCACCGTTGGCGATGTTGTTGTCACCTTCTACGCCGCGGCCAGCAAAGTTGCCGCTTGCGGTGTTGTTGTCACCGGTCACGGTGGCGCCGGCGCCGGCGCCAACAGCAGCGTTTCCGTCGCCGGTCGCATCTGTGCCTGCGTTGACGCCGTTGGCAGTGTTGTTTTGACCTTTCACGCCGCTGCCGGCGGTAAAACCGGTGGCGGTGTTCCTGTCGCCGGTTACGTTGTTGCCTGCGCTTGCGCCACTAGCGGTGTTGTTGCTGCCGGTCACGAACTGGCCGGAGAAAGTACCGCTGGCGGTGTTGCTGTCGCCGTCCACGAATATGCCAGCGACCCCGCCAATGGCGGCGTTGTCCCGGTTGTCTGCTTGACTGCTGCCCCCCGCGCCCTCGCCGATCGAAGTTCCTCCGTTGACGGCTACAGCTCGGGGACCGCAAGCGAGCGAGCCGGCGCCCGTCGCCGTCGCGCCGCCGCCGCTGGTAAACGGGCCCGCATCCGTCGCGGCGACGCCGCAGACCGCCTGCGCCGCCGCCGCCGCCGCCAGGGCCAGCGTGATCGTGGCGGTCACCATCGTCAGCCCGATCAAACGTTCCATGATGTTGCCCTTTCCCTGGAATCGATCCGAGCCGCGGCGCCCCGACGGTTGTCGGCGAACGGACGGCACAATGCCGTCAAATAACGGCCTTTCGCCCGGTTTGCCGGCGAAACTCCTGAATGCACATCGGCCGCCTACCACGCCAGCATCAGGCCAGCGCGGCCGCCGACCGTGTGATCGCTGGCGCCGACGCCGACGCCGCCATTGATGAAGAGGTTGTCGGTGAGCCGGGCATGGGCGGTGCCGGCAAAGGCATTCTGGCCCTCGAACGTGCCCCAATTGATCGAGACGGCGAAATTCTTGTCGGCCGGCAGGCTGCCGCCGGCCATGGCGAGCGCCATGGCAGTGCCCTCAATCGATGCGGCCGTTGAGGTCGCTAAAACCATTTTCGAGCGTGCTGACACGGTTGTCCAGCCCGGCGATCTGACCGATGTCGATGCGCGATGTGGCGAGATTGCCGGCGCCATCGCTGGTGAGCAGGTAGGTCGGGCCGCTCTGCGCAGCCTTGCTGGCGGCGCTGTTGACGCCGGCGAATGTGTAGGTGGCGGCGCCGTCGCCGATCGCCACCTGGCCGGCCCGCGTGGTCTTCACGCCGGCGCCGATGGCCACCGAATTGTCGAAACCCGCCGCGCTGTCGGAGCCGATCGAGATCGAATCGTTCATCGTCAGGGGCGCGCCGGAAATTCCGCCGCCGGCATTCCGGCCGAACGCGATGTTGTTGCTCCCCGTCACATATAGGCCGGAGGAGTCGCCAATGGCGACGTTGTAGTCGCCAATCACAGTGTCGCCGGCGAAGGCGCCGCTGGCGATGTTGTAGTTGCCCGTCACGAATGCGCCGGCGTTGTTGCCGCTGGCGATGTTATAATCGCCCCTTACGGCCCCCCCGGCATTGCTGCCGCTGGCGATGTTCTGATGGCCCGATACGTCCCCCCCGGCCTGAAAGCCGGTAGCGATGTTGTTACTACCAGTCACCTCCCGCCCGGCCCGGATGCC
Organism: Mesorhizobium sp. M7A.F.Ca.US.005.03.1.1; assembly: GCF_003997975.1. NCBI lineage: Bacteria > Pseudomonadati > Pseudomonadota > Alphaproteobacteria > Hyphomicrobiales > Phyllobacteriaceae > Mesorhizobium > Mesorhizobium sp. M7A.F.Ca.US.005.03.1.1. Next base: position 5,661 of record NZ_RZRO01000021.1, on the reverse strand, counting down.
GCTAGCGATGTTGTTGCTGCCAGTCACGATGGAGCCTGCTTGGCTTCCGATGGCGATGTTATCGTTTCCATCGCGGAGGCCGCCCGCTCCGTCGCTGCCCCCGGCTACGGCGTTGCCCGCCAAGTAACCGAAGGCGGCATTGCCGCTGCCGTACACGCTGACGCCAGCACCGTTGCCGACGGCTACATTATTTTCATTGCCCACACCCGAAAAGTTTCCCGTACCAGTGCCGATCGATGTTCCGCCGCCTCTGGCCACAGCGCCCACCCCGCAGGCGAGCGAGTCTGCACCTAGTGCAGTCCCGCTCGGGCTCGGTGGAGCCCCGCTAACCGCGACACAGACCGATTGCGCCGCCGCCGCCCCCACCAGCGCCAACGACACCATCGCGGCCAACGCCGCGAGCCTGAACAGACGGTCCACCATGCAACCCCTCCGCCGATTCGATCGGCTTCGCGGAAAGAATGTCGGGGGATGCGGGGGGATGAACAGTCGTCACATGACGACTATCGGTCGGATTTCGCCGGCCAATGCGTACGATCCGGCCCCTTCTGTTGCAGCGTTGCCACATGCCGCGCGCGTTGCCGGTGCTCGCCCGCCAGTTGTACGCTGCAACAGCATTCGGCCCTGGGTCGAAGGTCTTCAATGAGCAGGGAACGGGTGGACGGTCTTGAGCAGCGCGACGAGCTCGCTTTGCTGATGTGTGCCGGTCTTGCGGAAGATGCGCTCGAGATAGGTGCGGGCCGACTTGACCGTGATCCCGCTCGCCGCCGCCGCAACCCCGAGCGATTGGCCCGCGTTCAGGTTCGTCGCCAGCCGCGCCTCGGCTGGCGTTAGGTCGAACAGGCCCATCAGGATGCCGGCGGACGGGACAAAAGCGCCGGGCGACGGCACCGTCGCGGCGACAAGCAGCTCCGCGCCGGAAAACAGGTCGCGTGCCGTGCGGCGCAGCGGCAGTACATGGACGACCATGGCCCGCTGCCCCTGGCTTGCCGGCACCGGGAACGAGCGCACGACGGCATCGGCCCGGTTCCCCGTGATAGCCTCCTGCAGAAGCGCATTGGCGGGCGCATGGGCGATGGCCAGGCCGCCATGCGAGGCGGACAGGAAGATGTCCGACATCGCCTCCAGAAACCGGTTGGCCGCCAGCACGCGGCCGGCCCCGGTCATGATCGCGGCCGGCAGACCGATGGCTTCGAGCGCGGTGACGGTTTCGCGAGCCGCTTCCAGGCCGAGCCGCGCGGCGATGAGGCCGGCGCGGGCAAGGTGCGGGCGAAACGAGTTCAGCAGGGCGAGCGAGGCCAGGTCGCAGGCGCCGTCCTTCAGCCAGCGCTGGAACACAAAGGTGACCAGTTCGCCCGTCGGCATCGGCACGACCGCGCAGATATGCCGGCCGATGCCAAAGGCCCTGAGCTTGCGGCGCACCGGATCGCGCTCGATCTCTCCGGCGCTCATCAAGTCGTCGACGACGATGAATTCAGACGGCCTGAGCGTGTATGTGCGCTGCACCGAGTCGGAGACCTTCCACGCATCGCTGGCGACGAACTCGTCGAACAGCGGTCGCACGATCTCCTCGCTACGACCACGCACCGGCATGTCGTCGCCGAAGAGGAAGATGGTGCCGGCGGCCGAGCCGGACAGGGCGCTGATCGCGCCCAAGGCCTTCGGCCATTCGTCCGGCAGGAAAGCCGCCTCGTAAATCCGATCGATGATGGCTGATTCCGTCCCGGGACCACCCATTTCGCTGCCCCGTTTCGAGGCCGGCAGTGTGTTCCATATGGCCGATGGGGTCAACCGTCAGGGCCTCCAGCAGTGGAAAGTAGGCCGCATACGCCACCAACGGCGCACCCTCTCTCCCGGGTTCGCAACCCATTCGAGCCCCATGCTGGAGAATGTGGCACGATCTTCTGATGATCGGGCCGCCGGGCTCGGGCAAATTGATGCTGGCGCAGCGGCTGCCGTCGATCCTGCCGCCGCTGGCGCCGAAGGAATTGCTCGAAGTCTCGATGATCGCGTCGGTGGCGGGAGAGCTCGGCGAAGGCAAATTGACTGACCGGCGGCCGTTCCGCGCGCCGCACCACTCGGCCTCGATGGCGGCGATGGTCGGCGGCGGCATCCGCGCGCGGCCGGGCGAGGTGTCGCTGGCCCATCACGGCGTGCTGTTCCTCGACGAGTTTCCCGAGTTCACGCCGCAGACGCTCGATGCGCTGCGCCAGCCGTTAGAGACCGGCGACTGCATGATCGCGCGGGCCAACCATCGCGTCACCTATCCAGCGCGTATCCAGCTGGTGGCGGCGATGAACCCGTGCCGTTGCGGCATGGCCGGCGAGCCGGGCTATCGCTGCCTGCGCGGCGAGCGCTGCCGCACCGACTACCAGGCGCGCATTTCGGGCCCGCTGCTCGACCGCATCGATCTCAGGATCGAAGTGCCGGCGGTCTCGGCCAGCGACCTGATCCTGCCCGACCGGGCGGAGAAAAGTGCCGATGTGGCGCTGCGTGTGGCACGCGCCCGCACCATCCAGCGCGAGCGCTTCGAGCGGCTCGGCGCCACCCGCGCCACCACCAACGCGCATTGCGCGCCCTCGGCCATCGAGGAGATCGCCATGCCTGACGCCGCCGGCCTGTCGCTGCTCAAGGACGCCAGCGAAAAGCTCGCCTTTTCGGCGCGCGCCTATCACCGGGTGCTGAAGGTGGCGCGGACACTCGCCGATCTCGACGCCAGCGAAACCGTCGGCCGCATCCATCTGGCCGAAGCGATTTCCTACCGCATGAGCTCGGAGCGGGTGGCGCAGGCGGCGTAGGTCACTCGCCGCCCGACAAGCCGACCTTGCCACGCCACCTTCCGCAATCACGCCATAACCGTCATCCGACGAATCGGCCATCTCCGCACTGCGGCGGACCTGATTGTCCGCTTGGTCGACGTCCTCACCACCCAACGGCCCCCACCGACCGGGCGCCGGCCGTTTCTCCGTCTTCGGGGCGTGGACGTCATCGCATCGGACCAAAGTCTTGGTCTCCGCATTGGGAATTCCTTATTTAGATAATGTGAATATGATTGTGGTCGGGGAGCCCGCTATGTTCGTTGACTACTACGAAGTTTTGGAAGTCAGCCCGAACGCCAACTCGGAAACGCTGGAGCGCATATTTCGCTATTTTGCGATGCGCTATCATCCCGACAATCGCGAAACCGGCGATGAAGCCCGCTTCAGTGAAATCGTGGAAGCCCACAACACGCTCAAGGATCCGGTCAAACGCGCTCAATACGACATCGCGTATAGGGACCATGCCGGCCTTCGCCGCGAATTGACCGAGGAAGCCAGCAACAGCAAAGGCATCGAGCGGGATGTCGTGATCCAGGCCAGGCTGCTGTCGCTGCTTTACGCGAAGCGCCGGCACGACGTCAGCAATCCCGGGATCGGGGATGTGGAGCTCGAACGCCTGTCAGACTGTCCGCGAGAGCATCTCGAGTTTCATCTCTGGTATCTAAAAGCGAAGGGCTGGATAGCAAGAGTGGAAAACGGGACGATCGCGATTACGGTGGAAGGCGTCGATAGGGTCAACTCCGAACACCGTCGCGATCCCACCATCCGGCTCCTGGACCATACAGCTTCCTGACGCCTCACCTCCGGAGGAAGTCAGGCCGAAGACCTGCCGCCCCATTCACGGCAGGGACTGGCCTCTTCAGCCCTGCTGCGCCTTCAGTTCCAGCCGCCGCGCGTGCAACACCGGCTCCGTATAACCATTCGGCTGTTCGCGGCCCTTGAACACCAGGTCGCAGGCGGCCTGGAAGGCGATGGAGTTGTCGAAATCGGCGGCCATCGGGTAGTAGAGCGGATCGCCGACATTCTGCAGGTCGACGATGGCCGCCATGCGGCGCAGCGAATCCATCACCTGGATTTCGGAGCAGACCTTGTGGTGCAGCCAGTTGGCGATGTGCTGTGAGGAAATACGCAGCGTGGCGCGGTCTTCCATCAGGCCGACATCGTTGATGTCAGGCACTTTCGAGCAGCCGACGCCCTGGTCGATCCAGCGCACGACATAGCCAAGAATGCCCTGCGCGTTGTTGTCGAGTTCCTTCTGGATATCATCCGGCGACCAGTTCGGCCGCACCGCGACGGGCACCGACAGGATGTCGTCGAGCCTGGCCTTGGGCCGGTTCTTCAGCGCCGCCTGCACGGCGTGAACATCGACCTTGTGATAGTGCGTGGCATGCAGCGTGGCCGCCGTCGGCGACGGCACCCAGGCAGTGTTGGCGCCGGCCTTGGGGTGGGCGATCTTCTCGACCAGCATCGCAGCCATCAGATCCGGCATCGCCCACATGCCCTTGCCGATCTGGGCGTGGCCGGCCAAGCCGCATTCCAGCCCGATGTCGACATTCCACGCCTCGTAGGCGGAAATCCAGGCGGCCTGCTTCATGTCGCCCTTGCGGATCATCGGGCCGGCTTCCATCGAGGTGTGGATCTCGTCGCCGGTGCGGTCGAGAAAGCCGGTGTTGATGAACACGACGCGCTCCTTTGCGGCGCGGATTGCCTCCTTGAGGTTGACGGTGGTGCGCCGCTCCTCGTCCATGATGCCCATCTTGATGGTATTTTTCGCCATGCCGAGCAGCGCTTCGACGCGGTCGAAGATCTCGACGGCGAAGGCGACTTCGTCGGGCCCATGCATCTTGGGTTTCACGACATACATCGAGCCGGCACGGGAATTGGCGCGGCGGCCGTTCGGCCCGACATCGTGCAGCGCGATCAGCGCCGTCATCGCCGCATCCATGATGCCTTCCGGAACCTCATTGCCGTCGCGGTCGAGGATCGCCGGGCTGGTCATCAGGTGGCCGACATTCCTGACCAGCATCAGCGAGCGGCCGGGCACGGTCAGCGTGCCACCGGCGGGCGCGGTGTAGGCGCGGTCGGGATTGAGCTTGCGGACAAAACTCTTGCCGCCCTTGGTGATCTCTTCCGCCAGGTCACCCTTCATCAGGCCGAGCCAGTTGCGGTAGACGACGACCTTGTCTGGCGCATCCACCGCCGCGACCGAATCCTCGCAGTCCTGGATGGTGGTCAGCGCCGATTCCAGGATGACATCGGCGATGCCCGCCGGATCGGTGCGGCCGATCTGGTTGTTGCGGTCGATCACGATCTCGATGTGCAGGCCGTTGCGCACAAGCAGCACGGCATCGGGATTGGCGGCATCGCCGCGATAGCCGACGAATTGCCTGGGGTCGGCCAGCGTCGTCGAGCCGGCGCCGGCGCTCAGCCGCAAGGCACCTTGCGCCAGCGACAGGCCATTGACGCCGGCCCATTTGCCGGACGTGAGCGGGGCAGCCTCGTCGAGAAAGGTCTTCGTCCAGGCGACGACCTTGGCGCCGCGCGCCGGATTGAAGGCTTTGCCCTTTTCGGCGCCATCCGTTTCGGGGATGGCATCGGTGCCGTAAAGCGCATCGTAGAGCGAACCCCAGCGCGCATTGGCAGCGTTGAGCGCATAGCGCGCATTCATCACCGGCACGACCAGCTGCGGTCCGGCAACATCAGCAATTTCCGGGTCGACATTGTCGGTCGACACGCTGAAGGCCGGGCCTTCGGGAACGAGGTAGCCGATCTCTTTCAGGAAGCCCTTGTAGGCCTCCATGTCGACCGGCGCGCCGTGATCGCGATACCAGCCGTCTATCTG
>NZ_RZRO01000220.1:0-650 GCF_003997975.1 Mesorhizobium sp. M7A.F.Ca.US.005.03.1.1 | reverse complement strand
GGGCAAGGACGGCTGTCATCCGGGCGGCGATCTTGAAATCCATGACCTGCCTCAGTCGTGGAACATTTTTACCGATGACGGGCTGTAGCTGCTGCCCGTCATGAAGCGGCTGAACTGCTCTCGCGCTTGTTCCTGAGCTGCTGCTTGCCTGGCTTTCTCCAACGCTTCAGCGCGGCCTTGCGCGGCGAGCATCGCCGTAAGATCGGCGACCTGCTTTGCTTGAACGGCAAGCAACTGATTGCCGGCTTGCGTCGCCTGCAGCACACCAACGGCCGATTGGCTGGCGCCGACCAGGGCGCTGGTCTGCTGCTGCGTCCCATCGATATTGTCCACGGCAACGGCACCGGCCTTCAATGAATGCTCGAAGGCCGACACCGATGTCCGCCAGCGCTCGCGTGCACCATCGACAAGCTGCTGGCCGGAAAGGTCAGAGCCAAAGTTTTGGTAGGCGGACGTAAATTGGCTATCGATCTCCCTAACGCTGTAGGCGAGCTGGTCGGCCTCGCCGAGCAGGCTCTTCATCTGAGAGAAATTGCCTTCGATCTGGTCAAGCATCGAGGTCGGCAGCGAGGTGAGGTTCCTCGCCTGGTTGATCAGCATCTGTGCCTCGTTCTGAAGCGAGGTGATCTGATTGTTGATCTGCTCAAGGG
>NZ_RZRO01000219.1:0-943 GCF_003997975.1 Mesorhizobium sp. M7A.F.Ca.US.005.03.1.1 | reverse complement strand
GCAGCTTTTCCCGACGTTCCAGCAGAGGTGCTGGGCGCAAGTTGACCCCGTCCAGGTGCAACAGATCGAAGGCGACGAAGATGATCCGATCCGGCGCCCATCGCATTGCGGACCGCAGCGAATGGAAGCCGACACACCCTTCTTGTTAAGGACGATTGCCTCGCCGTCGATGATTGCCGACTTGGGGGAAAGGGTTGCCGCCGCCTCGACAATCGTCTTGTACGTCTATGACCAGTCGTAGCCCCTTCGCGTGATCGCTCGGGCCGTGCCGTTCTCGATTATGATTTGCGTCCGATAGCCATCGTACTTGATTCCGTGAATCCAGTTGTCCCCTGTCGGCGGCACCTCGACAAGCGTGGGAAACATTGGACGGATGAACTTCAGACGCATGAACTGACCCGCAAAACTGCGATTCAATTTAGCACGCGCTAAGATGGTTCCGGAACATTCTAGACGAATTGAATGTTTGATGGCCATGGCGAAGCTATCTGACCTTGGACCACCCATTCCCGGCAAGGAGCACGGCGGCGAGCCTGCCGACGAGGACGACAATTTCTACACCTGCCCGATCTGCGGTCAGCAGGTCGACATGCGCGACCTACGCCAAGTCATTTGGCACGAACGGCCAAAACACCGGCCTCTGCTCGTTTCGGTGGAGTAGACTTTTTACGTTTTGGCCGGAACGGAGACTGCAAGAGCGGTCAACCTGACATCCAAGATGCCACTAGCAGGGCGCATAAGGATGAGACCAGAGCAGCGGCTGCAAGAAGGACTCCTGCGCTCTGCCAATCTGGCGCCGGCTCGTATAACAGCTTGGCGGGCGGCTGATTATCATTCATGGGAAGCATCAAATTAGGTTCCGCTAATTCCTGACGCTGGCACCGGGACGGCGGCCAACCCGGTGGGGAACGCGTTGCAAATGATCTCACCGGGCTGCATGCGC
>NZ_RZRO01000218.1:0-1034 GCF_003997975.1 Mesorhizobium sp. M7A.F.Ca.US.005.03.1.1 | reverse complement strand
GTCAAAAGACTTTTATGCTGCAATCGATATTTGCTTCCATAACGGGCCGACGACTTTCGTCAGAAACAGTCACCGAAAGGTTGCTTTGTAACCCGCCCTGAACTTCGTCCTGTGCCATGGCGACCAGCATTTTAACCGCGTCTACCCGGGCCTCGAGCGCACCAACGTAGTGGGTGCCCTCTGTATCGGGAGAATGGGATTTGCCGTCCCGGATATCGAAAAAAAACAGCGGCATTTTTGCGCCCGTGCTTAAAGCTGTGCGTTCGTCAGAGCAGAAGACTTGCTTCTTGCTCACGGCTGCTTAAGGCATTCCCCTGGGGGATTCTAGCAACCGCAGATGGTCAATGGGACGCGACTGTGGAGAACTCGAATGGCGGCGATCACAAAATATTACAAGGTTTATTAACGCCAGGAAACGCTCCTTATGGGTGGTCCTGGGAGTCGCAATCCAGCCTACGTTGGAACGCGGCACGGTCGTCGATCAGATCGCGGCATCACGACATTCAGCGGTATTATCGGATCTTTGCGGGCATCAGGGCTTGCAGGGCACCGCGGAAATAGCCCGACAACGATGCTCGCCGGCTTTCCATGTCGTGAAAGGGATCAACCAAACTGATAGATAGGCCGGAAGAACGGTTCCGGTAAGCTACCGCCTCGACAACCGCATTTGTGTCGTTCGGAGTGTCCTGTCTTGTCGCTGAATTTCGTTGACGAAGCCCGGCCCAACACGTTCGAGTTTGAAACCTCGGCGCTGATAAAGGCGTCCGGGTTTAGGGAATATGATGCGCGCTGGTGGTTTGGCCAGGTCGCGCCCGAACTTAACCTGATCGGCGTCCAGGCGCTCGGAATGGGGCTTGGCACGCTGATCCGCCGTGTCGGTGCCGGTCCCGATATCGTCACCGGGCATGATTTCCGCTCCTATTCGCTTGGCATCAAGCTGGCGCTGGTGTCCGGTTTGATGGCTGCAGGCGCTCGGGTGAGGGACATCGGACTGGCGTTGTCGCCGATGGCCTATTTCGCCCAGTTCGCACTGG
>NZ_RZRO01000217.1:0-1037 GCF_003997975.1 Mesorhizobium sp. M7A.F.Ca.US.005.03.1.1 | reverse complement strand
TGTGGAGCTTCAACAGGTTGTCCTCGATCAGGGCGAGGCGACTGATAGGCGTTTTTGACTTTAGGCTGCCATGTGGACGATGCCAATTGTATCTGTGCAGCCAGACAGGCAGTTCGGCGGCACGATGATCGGATGTCGGATAGGCAATGGCGTAGGCCCATTCGCGCAGTGCTGTCTGGATGAAGCGCTCGGCCTTGCCATTGGTCTTGGGCGTATAGGGTCTTGTCGTGACGTGCTTGAGGCCGAGATCGCGGCAGGCCTTGGCGAAGGCCTTTGATCTGTAGCAGGAGCCGTTGTCGGTCATGACGCGGGCTATCGTGACGCCGAGGCTGGCGTAATAGGCGACCGCGGCCTTGAGGAAGGCGATGGCGCACTCCTTTTTCTCGTCGGGCAGGATTTGCGAGAAGGCGATGCGGGACGCGTCGTCGATGCAGACATGGACGAACTCCCAGCCGGCGCCGCGCGACTTGCCCTTTTGCGGATCGCCGGTGATACGATGGCCGACTTGGCTGAAGCGGCCGAGCTTCTTGATGTCGATATGGATCATCTCGCCGGGATGCTCCCGCTCGTAGCGCCGGACCGGTTCGGCCGGCTCGATATCCCTGAGCCGCGACAGCCCGGCACGCTTGAGAACCCGGCTGACGGTGGCGGGCGAGACGCCGACCTCATGGGCGATGTGCTTGCCGGTCAGCCGCTGGCGACGCAAGGCTGCGATGCGCTCGGCCACGGACTGTTCGGTCAGGCTCGGCATGACGGTGGGCCGCGACGAGCGGTCGACCATGCCGGCCCGCCCTTTGGTCTTATAGCGCTCGACCCAGCGCGCCACGATCTTGGCCGACACGCCATAGACGCGCGCCGCATGGGCTTTGGAAAAAGCGCCTTCTATCACCGATAACGCCATCTCCTCTCGACGCAGCGGTGTGAGACGGGCATTCTTGTGGATGTTCATTCGGACCCTCCGATGGATGCTGAAGCGTGGTAACTCCAGTCTCCTCGGTCCGGTCCGAATGGACAACCTCTCGAAAGCTCACACCTAG
>NZ_RZRO01000216.1:0-1090 GCF_003997975.1 Mesorhizobium sp. M7A.F.Ca.US.005.03.1.1 | reverse complement strand
GTCTGCGATCAAGTCGCAGACGTCGCGTAGAGCGCGATTATGGGTTGATTTGGGCGATCTGGGGAAGCCCGTCGGGAAAGCCTTGTGCCGCGATGCGAAAAACATTAATCCAGCCCGCGTGGGGCCTGTAGCTCAATGGTTAGAGCCGGCGGCTCATAACCGCTTGGTTGGGGGTTCGAGTCCCTCCGGGCCCACCATTACCGTTAGGTCCGTTCCGGACACATAGGTTACGGTTTATACCGGAGACATGGGTAACACTTTTGGCCCGAAGGGGTTTTGGAGTGGTTCGAGCCTGCATGTCTCATCGTCGAAATATCCCAAATCATAGTCCATGAAGCTAGCCAGCCAGATATGGTCCTCGACCTGTTTGATTCCGACGGTCTGGCCGGCAAAGACAAGGCTGAGGTTGATCTTCTTGCGGTTATAGCAGATGCGGCCGCAGGTGGTGACGGTGACGGCCTTGTCGTGAAACGGGTGGTCGAGATCGGGCAAGCCGGTGTAGGGACGCGTTGAGGGCGTGTAGCGCTCGGCCGGGCAGTCCATGTCGAGCGCCTGGTGCGGGCGTTGTGAGTTGAACTCGTCGATGAAGTCATCGAACCTGGCCTGCTGTTGAAGGAAATTGGCGCCGGCCGGTTTGGTGGTCTCCTTCTTGAGGGTGAGGTGCATGCGCTCATGGCGGCCATTCTGCTGCGGACAGCCCGGCTTGATGCGCTCGATGTCGATGCCCAGGCGCAGCCACCAGACCGACAGTTTGCTGAGATTGAACAGCGCGTTGGGGCTGGCGAAGGGAACGCCATTGTCGGTCCTGATCGCGCTGGGCAGGCCGAACTCTTTGAAAACGCTTTCGAACACGGTGAAGGCATAGGCTTCCTTGGTGGTCGAGAGCGCCTCGCAGGCGATGAGATAACGGCTGGCGAAGTCGGTGATGGTCAGCGGATAGCAATAGCGCCGATCGGCGAGCATGAACTCGCCCTTGTAGTCGGCACACCAAAGATCGTTAGGGCGACAGCCGTTTGAAAGTGGTGTCCCCGTCGCCCTGTTGCGCCTGCGCTTGCGGCGCTCGACCATGCCGTGGCGGTCGAGCACGGCA
>NZ_RZRO01000215.1:0-1112 GCF_003997975.1 Mesorhizobium sp. M7A.F.Ca.US.005.03.1.1 | reverse complement strand
GATTTCCGCTCCTATTCGCTTGGCATCAAGCTGGCGCTGGTGTCCGGTTTGATGGCTGCAGGCGCTCGGGTGAGGGACATCGGACTGGCGTTGTCGCCGATGGCCTATTTCGCCCAGTTCGCACTGGACGTGCCTTCGGTCGCTATGGTCACCGCCTCGCATAACGAGAATGGCTGGACCGGGGTCAAGATGGGCGCGGCGCGGCCGCTGACTTTCGGGCCGGAAGAGATGAGCGCGCTGAAGCAGATTGTAATGGCCGGCGATTTCGACCTTGTCGGCGGCGGGTCTTATGATTTCGTTCCCAATTTTCGCGAAACGTATCTCGACGATCTGACCCGGGGCAAGCGCATCTCGAAAAAGCTCAAGGTCGTAGCCGCTTGCGGCAATGGCACCGCCGGCGCCTTTGCGCCTCAAGCGCTGGAACGGATCGGCTGTGAAGTGATCCCGCTCGATGTCGAACTCGACCACACCTTTCCGCGCTACAATCCCAATCCCGAGGATATGCAGATGCTGCATGCCATCAGGGACAAGGTGCTTGAGACTGGAGCCGATGTCGGCCTTGGCTTCGACGGTGACGGCGACCGCTGCGGCGTCGTCGACAATGAGGGGAATGAGATTTTTGCCGACAAGGTCGGTGTGATGCTGGCGCGCGATATCTCCAACCAGCATCCGGGCTCGACCTTCGTCGTCGACGTCAAGTCGACCGGCCTGTTCAACACGGACAGCGTGCTGCGCGCCAACAGCGCCGTCACTGACTACTGGAAGACCGGCCACTCCTACATCAAGCGCCGCGTCGCCGAGCTTGGCGCCGTCGCCGGTTTCGAAAAGTCGGGCCATTTCTTCTTCAATCCGCCGATCGGGCGCGGATATGACGATGGGCTGGTCACCGCCATCGCCATCTGCCAGATGCTGGATCGCAGCTCCGGCAGCTCGATGGCCGATCTCTACCGCGCGCTGCCGCTGACCTTTGGCACGCCGACCATGTCGTCGCACTGCGCGGACGATGTGAAGTATGGCGTTGTCGAGCGGGTGGTTGCCGACTTTCAGGCCATGAAGCGGGATGGAACGGTTTTTGCGGGCCAGAAGATCGCCGACCTCATCACCGTCAACGG
>NZ_RZRO01000214.1:0-1284 GCF_003997975.1 Mesorhizobium sp. M7A.F.Ca.US.005.03.1.1 | reverse complement strand
AGGCCGGAGACGACGCTCTGGCGAGCGACTGCAACGCTTTCGGTTGAAGACAGATTGGCGACCCGAGTGCCGACCGGCTCCGCTGAACCGCCTGACGGTGCCGGAATCTCGACGGACCGCAGCGTCTGTCCGACGATGAGCACGGCGGTCTGCAGGTCGTTGGAGGCGAGCTCTATCTGCAGCTTCTTCTTGGCGTCTGGATCGGACAGGATGCGCGACAGGCTCGCGCTCAACTGCGCCGGATCGAGCATCTGCTGTTCGGTGAAATAGAATTGTTCACGCAGGTTCGACTGATCCCACGGCACCTGGCGGCCGACGGTGAGCGCCTCGGTCTCGTTGCGGACGCGGATCATCATGTCGGAAATGCTCAAGCCAGGAATTTCGACGTTTTTTAGAAGCGCAGTGGTGAACGGGCTGTTTTCGTCTGTCCCGTCGACGGTGACGTTCCCGGGCTGGGTGGCGAAGGCGACAAACGTGTTTTCGCCGACCTCGACCTGCGCCAGACCGTTGGAGATGTTGGCGCCGCTGCCCAGCGGATTGTTGCGGCAGGCATCAAGGAAGATGAAGGTCTGACGGCCGCGACTGGCGAATTTGGCGATCACATCATTCAGCTTGACGGCGTGCGCCGTCAGCTTGTCCAGGTTTTCCGGATCGGGCGTATCGATCGGTAGCAGGTAGTTTTCGCCCTGCACCTGCATGCCGTGGCCGGCGTAGAAGATCAGCACGGCGCTGCTTTCGGGCAGCTTCGCCTCGGCGTCATGGAAAAGCTTGACGAAGCCATCGGCGGTAAGATCGGTTCCAGTCAGAACCTCAAAGTTCAGCCGCTTCAGGCTGTCGGACAGTTTCGTCGCATCGTTGACCGCGTTGGCGAGGTGCTCGAGACGCTTGCTCTGGTAGTTCGTGTTGCCGATGACGATCGCCAGCCGGTTGCGCGGCTGTAATGAGGCGTTCTGTTCGACCGCGGCGCGAACGTCGATCGTGCTCAAAATCGCGAAAAGCATGAGCAGCGGGATGCGCAAGTATCCGTGGCGGTGGGTCATATCGGCATGCTCGTTCCAGCCTGCGTCAATCTTGATCCGGCGGCCTTCGAACGCACCAGACGCAAACGCAATCTGCCCGAGCGTTTGGACCCCGTGCCGCCAAAGGCCCGCAAATTTTTATACCAAGTATCCTGTCAAAGATAGGAAAAAGGGATTTGTATGCAGTCACTGGACCGTGGAGGGCTCGATGCCGACCAAGATCAACCTCGCGCTGCCGGTTTACGGAGCAGCCTACAAAAGCGTA
>NZ_RZRO01000213.1:0-1299 GCF_003997975.1 Mesorhizobium sp. M7A.F.Ca.US.005.03.1.1 | reverse complement strand
AGCCCTTTCGGACGCTCTTCTGCCGACGATATTGACCGCCCCAATGCGAATGTTCGCCGGTGTATTCGTAAACCTCATTGTCCGCAGCGCCGTTCAGTCTGCTTGGGTTTCCTAGAAGCTTTTCGAATTTTCTGTCTTGCGGCTCCCGTCGAGATGCGGGCCCTCTGGAGGAGGTCGGGGTGTTTTGGATCCGCTGTGGTGCAACCTTGATCCAAGCATTTATGGGGGTTCGAGTCGGTAGAGGGCTACCGCCAATTCACCGCTGCTACCGAGTTCGTCTGTTGAATGTACTCGCAAGCAGGGACGACAGAATCACATCCTGTCCCCTGGCTGTGGCGGCCGGCTGATTTGAACTGTCATCAGAGGCCCGCAAAGTTCCCGTAAACCAGACATGCAAACGATAACACTTGAGGCCGCGGTTGCGCCAGGTTCGGCGAATCTTCCATGTGCCGCACGCCACCTTGGCTCCCGGCCTTCATTGTCGTACCCTCGCGTCGCAAAGTCAGCGTGTGCAGAGGAGGCGCGTTCGAATGCGGGTTCCAATTTGGCTCCTTTCGACCTTTGTGCTGTTGTTGGCAACATTTCCATCCGGGGTGCACGCTGCCAGCGACAATCCGAAGCTCACGCCACTCGTTGCGGAGATCATCGCTCCCCCGCATGTGATTCCAGGCTCGGACGGCAGGCGTCACATCGTCTACGAACTGGCAGTGACGAATATCACTGGCGGCGATGTCCGTTTCGAGAAGCTCAAGGTCGTCGATGCCGACAGCGGAGCACCGCTTGCAGAACTCGGCCCGGATGAATTGCGCACGCGCGTCACGCCGGGCGCAAGCCGCGGCAACGAAAACCGCGAGTTGGCCGCCTATCAGTTCGCCGTCATCTTTCTGCATGTCGTGCTTGCGGACGGCGCGGCGGTTCCGGCTCGCATTACCCACGAGATCACGGCGTTTTTCGCGGTCATCGGCGCCGACATGACGGTGACGATTGGCGAGGGTGCCGTCGTTGCGAAGGCACCGGTGGCTCTTGGGCCGCCTTTGCGCGGCAAGGGTTATGTCGCGGCTGACGGCTGCTGCGATTCCATCCGCCATGTCCGCGCCCTGCTGTCGCTCGACGGCAAGTTCTACCTTGCCCAGCGTTTCGCTATCGACTGGGAGCAAATCGACGACAACAACACGCTGGTCGTGGGCGACCTTAAGGTTCCTGCGAACTACCACATCTATGGCAAGCCTCTCCTTGCCGTTGCCGACGGCACCGTGGTCGGGACGCGCGACGACTTGCAGGACCAAGTGCCCGGTGCGC
>NZ_RZRO01000212.1:0-1326 GCF_003997975.1 Mesorhizobium sp. M7A.F.Ca.US.005.03.1.1 | reverse complement strand
GTCCGACGCCGAGATGCTATGACCCGGAAAGATCTCGTCGAGCTTGGCGGCGCAAGGCGGCCGAGCTGATCGCCGCCAAGCTCGACGAGATCTTTCCGGGTCATAGCATCTCGGCGTCGGACATTGTCGGCGACCTGTCGATCGGCCGTCGCCAGATGGTCGAAGTGGCGCGCGCCTTCACGGTCACCCAGGATCGTCTCGACCTCGTCATCCTCGACGAGCCGACATCGTCGCTCGACGCGCATACGGCGGGCCAGTTGCTGGCCTTCGTGCGCCGCTTCGTCGCCGGCGGCAAAAGCTGCATCCTGATCTCGCATGTGCTGGGCGAGGTGCTGCGCAACGCCGACCGCATCGTGGTGATGCGCGACGGCAAGGTGGTTGTCGCCGACACCGCCAGCGCCTTCGACCGTAACCGGCTGGTGACGGCGATGGGCGGCGCGGAAGCGCGCCAGAAGATCGCGGCGCAAATCGCTGCCGCCAAGCCCGCCGCCAGTCCGCTGAGGGTCCGGGCGCGGCCCGCGGCGCAGAAGGACGGCACCGACCTCGTCGCCTGCGCCGGGGAGATCATCGGCCTTGCCGGGCTGGCGGGCCACGGCCAGACCGATCTGCTGCTGGCGATCTTCCGCGGCGCCACGCGCGCCCGGGCCGGCATCGAGGTGACAGCGCCGGTGGCGCTGGTCGCCGGCGACCGCCAGTCGGATGGCATCTTTCCGCAATGGTCGATTGCTGAGAACATCGGCATCCGCTCGCTGGCGCGGCTGCGCAACGGGCTGCTGATCTCGCCGCAGCGCGAGGCCGAGCTTGCCGCATTCTGGCAGAAGAAGATCGGCATCCGTACGCCTGACATGAACAACAACATTTTCTCGCTATCGGGCGGCAACCAGCAGAAGGCGCTGTTTGCGCGTGCGCTCGGCTCGGATGCACAGATCGTGCTGATGGACGACCCGATGCGTGGCGTCGACATCGGCACCAAGCTGGAGGTCTACGACCTCGTGCGCGAAGAGGCCGGTCGCGGCCGTACCTTCCTCTGGTACACCACGGAAACCGAAGAGCTCGACAATTGCGACCACATCTATGTCTTCAAGAACGGCCGCATCGTCGCCAATCTGCGTCGCGACGAGTTGACCGAAGAGAAGATCATCCAGTCCTCCTTCGGCGATGCGGCCTGAGATGACGGCCGCCAGCCTCGACACCGCTGCCAGGACTTCCGCCGAGCGCGGCGCGCTGGCCCGCGCGCGCCTGCTGCGCGGGCTGCTGCCGGCGCTGTCGCTGGCGCTGGTGCTGCTCGCCATCGCCTGGCTCAACCCGCGCGCCATCAGCTATTTC
>NZ_RZRO01000211.1:0-1441 GCF_003997975.1 Mesorhizobium sp. M7A.F.Ca.US.005.03.1.1 | reverse complement strand
GACGTAAAATTCTCCCGTGATGCCCGCGAGCGCATGCTGCGCGGCGTCAACATCCTCGCCGACGCGGTGAAGGTCACGCTCGGCCCCAAGGGCCGCAACGTCGTCATCGACAAGTCGTTCGGCGCCCCGCGCATCACCAAGGACGGCGTCACCGTCGCCAAGGAAATCGAGCTTGAAGACAAGTTCGAGAACATGGGCGCGCAGATGGTCCGCGAAGTTGCTTCGAAGACCAACGACATCGCCGGCGACGGCACCACGACCGCGACCGTTCTGGCGCAGTCGATCGTCCAGGAAGGCCACAAGGCCGTTGCCGCCGGCATGAACCCGATGGACCTGAAGCGCGGCATCGATCTGGCCGTGACCGAAGTCGTCTCGGCGCTCGGCAAGGCTGCCAAGAAGATCAAGACCTCCGAGGAAGTTGCCCAGGTCGGCACGATCTCGGCCAATGGCGACGAGTCGGTCGGCAAGATGATCGCGGAAGCGATGCAGAAGGTCGGCAACGAAGGCGTCATCACGGTTGAAGAAGCCAAGACCGCCGAGACCGAACTCGAAGTCGTCGAAGGCATGCAGTTCGACCGCGGCTATCTCTCGCCCTACTTCGTCACCAACGCCGACAAGATGGTTGCCGAGCTCGAGGACGTCTACATCCTCCTGCACGAGAAGAAGCTGTCCAACCTCCAGGCCATGCTGCCGGTTCTCGAAGCCGTCGTGCAGACCTCGAAGCCGCTGCTCATCATCTCGGAAGACGTCGAAGGCGAGGCTCTGGCCACGCTGGTCGTCAATAAGCTGCGTGGCGGCCTGAAGATCGCCGCCGTCAAGGCGCCGGGCTTCGGCGATCGCCGCAAGGCCATGCTGGAAGACATCGCCATCCTCACCGGTGGCCAGGTCATCTCGGAAGACCTCGGCATCAAGCTCGAGAACGTCGGCCTCAACATGCTCGGCCGCGCCAAGAAGGTGTCGATCTCCAAGGAGAACACCACCATCGTCGACGGCGCCGGCAAGAAGGCGGAGATCCAGGGCCGCGTTGCCCAGATCAAGCAGCAGATCGAAGAGACCACTTCGGACTACGACAAGGAGAAGCTGCAGGAACGTCTCGCGAAGCTCGCGGGCGGCGTTGCGGTGATCCGCGTCGGCGGTGCGACGGAAGTCGAAGTCAAGGAAAAGAAGGACCGCGTCGATGACGCCCTCAACGCGACCCGCGCGGCCGTCGAAGAAGGCATCGTTGCTGGTGGCGGCGTCGCGCTGCTGCGCGCTTCGGCCAACATCAAGGCCACCGGCGTCAATGCCGACCAGGCCGCTGGCATCAACATCGTTCGTCGTGCGCTGCAGGCTCCGGCCCGCCAGATCGCGGCCAACGCCGGTGCGGAAGCATCGATCGTTGCCGGCAAGATCCTTGAGAACAAGGGCGCGACCTTCGGCTACAACGCCCAGACCGGCGACT